>DNXU01000181.1:0-8625 GCA_003505715.1 Cyanobacteria bacterium UBA8803
TCACTCCCCCATCCCAATTGCCCAAATGTTAAAAAATCAAGATTACCCTTTTCCAGAGATAGCCTTTTGCGATATCACAGTAAGAGCGCGAAACAATGCTTGGCTCCCAGCAGTCGGGTTAATCGTGTAAACTTGTAACAGAACTTAATGAATGTTCTGGGTGCTGCTGATTCAGCAATGAAGTAGCAGTCAGCTAGCTTTAGTAACTGGACATCATTACCCGATTGTAAATTTCTGATAATCAGGAAAAAGGACATCAATGAGCAATATTCAAGAAAAAATCGAACAAGAGCGTCAGCAAGCTAGAGCCGTTTGTGATACCCAAGGACTAAATTCCGGTGAATGTGCGGCAGCCTGGGATGTTGTGGAGGAACTACAAGCCGAGGCATCCCATCAGCGGCAAAAAGTCAAGCCGAAAAACTCGTTTGAGCAGTATTGCGACGATAATCCTGAAGCGGCAGAGTGCCGGGTCTACGATGACTAAACACCTTGTAAATAGTCATCAGGGCTAGCCCCTTGGGTTGAAATCAGTTTAAGCATTCAGCTGCCAGCTATCAGTAAGAGAGCTAATGCCTTCTACTCTTTAGTAGGCAGAAAGAGATCTTCTTGAAGGCTAAGGATCTGAGGCTGTGATAGCTGAATGCCGACAAATCAGTGATTGGCTGAGGAACTTCCAAATAAAATGCAAGATGAAATTCTGCGAGTCTTAGTCTGGACTGACTATCGGCTAGCCGTTTTGTTTATGGTTTTTATCCCCCTAATCCTGCTAATTTGGGCATTTGTCCAGAAAGCAGATTCGATGGTGCGCCTGTCGATTATCTACTGGCGTGTTGCCAGTCTATTAGCAATTACCGTTTACATCTTGATCGCCTCTTGGCCGATTGGTTTCGTCTCTGGTTTTTGTGCGCGGATACTGATTCCCATTGCCCTGTGGTTTTGGGTTGATTTGAACGAAGATATTGAAGATCGACCAGCTAGCCCTTTAAAGCTAACACTAACAGCTTGGCGCTGGGCAACTACTATTTACTGTACGTTAGGCGCTCTAGCCAGTATTCCTTCTTTGAGTTGTGCCTTTGCTGCGAAAGCAATCCAAACTCCCTTTTGCCAAGTTTTACTAGAGCCGCCTTTCTTATTCAAAGAGTATTTCCATCCTGGTGCCAAACCCCAATTTTTAGGGTTTTTAGGCATGGTAGGACTATGCATCTACGTTCTTTACTTAAGCTATTTCGTATTGATTCGCCTCGGCAAACAAGGTCGCTCAGCCATAGAGCAATAAAATTAGTTGTTAGTTGTTAGTTGNNTTGGTTGTTGGTTGTTGGTGATTGGTGATTGGTGATTAGCTTGCAAAAAAAACAACAAACAACCAACAACTAATAACAAACAACAAACAACAAACAACAAACAACCAACAACAAATGACAACTTCTATTGGACGGCGTTTAGAGCAATATACGATCAAGCGTTCCCAGGAAGTTTTGATTGTTACTGCTCTGATTGGTGCTGAAGAAGACCAAATCGCCATTTTTAAAGGCTTTTCTAGTTCTTTAATGCGCCCAACAGCGTTCGATCCAGATGTGCCTGTAATACCAGAAGAGGCCAAAATTATCAAGATTGATCGCGTTGCCAGTCCCTACAACCCTGATGCGCCTCGTTATCTTCAGGAAGGGCTGACTTGGGAAGTTATGGAACAGTTGTTGTCAGAGGCTGGTGTCTAATTTTTGTAAAAAGTATAAAATTTTGCTTTTATTGTATTTTATTTGTGCTAATGGTGTTAGCACCTGAATGCAACACCAAGCTGTTCGTAATTTAATGTTTAAGATCCATCTAAGCTAGCAAAGAGTTTCAATCGGCAGATCGCGGAATTTAAATGCAAAACAGCTGTAAGCATTCAGCCGTTAGCTATCAGCTATCACCGGGTCTCCTGAATATCTGGGGTAAAATGTATCTTCTGTTACATGGTAATGGGTAATTATCACCGCAGATCCGGGAGAGCCATGCTGTCAACCGAGAAGAATGCCAATGATACAGCATCGACCTAAAGTTAGTATTGGCCTACCCGTCTATAATGGCGAACAATTCTTGGCAGAAGCGCTGAGTTCCCTATTAGCTCAGACTTTTACAGATTTTGAGTTGATCGTTTCAGATAATGCCTCAGATGATAGGACAGAGGCAATTTGCCGAGAATACGCTGACACAGACTGCCGCATCCGTTACTACCGACATGACCAAAATCGCGGTGCTGCGTGGAATTTCAATTATGTCTTCGGGCTGGCTACAGGTGAATATTTTAAGTGGGCAGCCCATGACGATATTTGTAGCTCCAACTTCCTTGAACGTTGTGTGCAAGTGCTTAACAACGATTCTTCAGTAGTTCTGTGCCACTCCCAGACAATATTTACAAAGGCAAATGGCAAAAAATGGTGGAAAGGGGAATCCGTGCCAAATCTTGACTCGTGGAAACCCCACGAACGTTATGAGGCAGTACTCTCTGACTTCTGGTGCTTAGCAGTTTTTGGACTAATGCGCACAGAAGTACTGAAGAAAACCTCATTGATTGCCCCCTATTATGGTTCAGATCGGCTGTTGCTTACTCAACTCAGTCTTATGGGACGCTTTCACGAAATTCCCGAACCCCTCTTTTTCAGGCGTTGCCATTCAGCTCAGTCAAGCCGATTATCAGCGCCAGAGCGGGCGAGGTGGATTGACCCCAGAAATGCTCAGAAGCCCAAATTTATGAGATATCGAGGTTCCTTGGGATATTTTCAGGCAATATTCAAGGCTCCGTTAAGCTGGCAGGAGCGTGTTAGCTGCCTTAATGTCCTTGCTCGCTATCTTCTCCATTCAGGCACTTGGCAAAAGTTCTTTATCAAGATAAAGCCGCACGAAGTTTCGTCATAATTTACTACAGCATAGAGAAGTTCAGGAATTCAGAATTTTTAGGAGTTCAGAACTCCTGAACTTCTGGCGCAACATAACGAGCAGGGATAAAGGGAAAAAAACCGTTTAGCAAAAACCTTGTTGTCAGAGTTTAAAGTATACTGTTATCCTCGCACAATAAGTGTGTTGTGTGAGGAAAATTCGGTTATGGTAACATCCCCTATTCCAACTCAAGGCTTAAATCGCCTAGATCTGTCTCTCAGGCATCCACAAACATCCTCGACCAAGGTTAGTTTGATAGCAAAGCCATTGACCCTACCTAAAACACCCTTGTTTGGCACTGATGGCATTCGGGGACGAGTGGGAGATTTACTGAATGCAGATTTAGCGTTACAAGTAGGTTTTTGGGCAGGTCAAGTATTGCGAGAGGTAGCAGCAAAACCAGGACCTGCGATCCTGGGACAGGACTCCCGAAACTCCAGCGATATGTTGGCAATGGCTCTAAGTAAGGGACTGACTGCCGCCGGACTTGAGGTGTGGAATTTAGGATTGTGCCCAACTCCTGGCGTTGCCTATCTCAGTCGTGCTACTGAAGCAGTGGGAGGGGTAATGATTTCTGCCAGTCACAATCCCCCAGAAGATAACGGCATTAAATTTTTTAGCTCAGAGGGCACAAAGCTGTCATTAGAGTTACAACAGAAGATTGAAGCAGGGCTACGGGGTATTGCGGGTAATATTATTCCTGCCAATCCCGGAGGTAAGCATTACTCCCGACCTGAACTGATTGGGGATTACGTCAAATCCCTACAACTTCCTTTACAATCGACAACCGATTTACGGGGAATGCGAATTGTGCTGGATTTGGCGTGGGGTGCTTGCGTGCAGCTGGCTGGACAGGTGTTTGCCGAGTTGGGAGCCGAAGTCATCTGCTTGCACGACCAACCGGATGGCGATCGCATCAATGTCAATTGTGGCTCTACCCATCTAGCTCTCCTGCAAGAAGCAGTGCAACAGCAAAAAGCTGACATTGGCTTTGCGTTTGATGGCGATGCTGACCGGGTTATGGCAGTCGATGCCCGAGGTCGAGTAGTTGATGGGGATTACATTCTTTATTTTTGGGGTCAAACCTTACGGCAAGCAGGTCAGTTACCGGGAGACTTAATCGTGGCAACAGTTATGGCAAATCTCGGTTTTGAGCGAGCCTGGAAGAACTCGGGTGGCAAACTCCTGCGAACATCTGTAGGTGACCAATACGTCCAGGCAGAAATGGAGCGCACTGGTGCCATGCTGGGAGGCGAGCAATCGGGACATATCCTCTGCCATCACTACAGCATGACAGGAGATGGATTGCTGACCGCCTTACATCTGGCATCAATCGTGCGTCAGTCCGGTGTTTCCTTAGAAACCCTAGTAGACCAAAGCTTCCAGACTTATCCTCAACTGCTGCGTAATGTCCGCGTGGAAGATCGCGATCGCCGAGTAAACTGGAAAAGCTGCGAACCCCTTACCCGAGCGATCGCCCGAGGTCAGGAAGCGATGGGCGACTTGGGACGAATTCTGGTTCGAGCTTCAGGCACGGAACCCGTCATCCGAGTGATGGTGGNNGCTGATGCCGAAGTGGCCAATTATTGGACAACTGAACTTGTTTCAGTGGTTGAGCAATATTTCAGCTAGAAAATGGGGAATGGGGAATGGGGTAAACCCATTCCCCATTCCCCATTCCCCAAGTTCACATGTGCCACAATCGAAAAGTATTGGCAGCACAATTGCTTTGCCATGGTTAAATCCAAGTCAAAATCGAAGAAGTTCAAGAAAGGACAAAAGCAGTCTGACAAACCCGTTCTCAGCCTAAAAGAGCAGTTAGCTCAAAAGCGTCAAGCTCAGAAGCAGCTCCAAGAACTAATCCAAGTAGTCTCTATCAGTGCCTTGGTGGGAGCTGTCTTGGGCTTACTCCTTGCTGCGATCGCCGATCCCAAGATGGCTGTGGCACCTATATTAGGTATTCCTTGTCTTGCTCTCTCTTATAAATATCCCCGCAAAGCAATTTGGGCATTTCTGATTTACATGCCATTTAGTGGCACCGTCGTTTATGCCCTTGGCGGTAATGCATTGCTCCAGTTAGCTAAAGACGCTTTCTATATTCCTGCCCTGATCGGTCTAGTTCAACAATGCAAACGCAAAAAACAACCAATCCTGGTTCCTAAAGAACTAATTCCTACCTTCAGTATATCTTTGGGCTTATCCTTAATGACACTGGTTGTTGTCAACGGTGTGATGTTGACGGGTAAGGCTGAAGGTCAACCCTTTCTCCAAGGAATTTTAGGTCTCAAGGTTTTTCTAGGCTACGTTCCACTAATCTTTTGCGCCCACTATCTGATTGAGAACAAAAAGCAGTTGCTCTTTTGCGGTCGCCTACATCTGATTCTTGCCATTACCTGCTGTGCTTTGAGCTTGGTTCAGTACTCGATGCTGAAAAGCGGTACCTGCCAAGGAACCGATCACCTCTCCGGAGATGCTTTATTTAAAGCAAGTGTTGAGGCCAGGTGTTTTGTCGGTGGCTCTCTAGTTTACAGTCCTTCACAAGGTATGATTCGCTTACCAGGGACATTTGTATCTCCCTGGCACTGGGGCTGGTTCCTAATTTCCAATAGCGCTTTGACGTTTGCAGTGGCTTTTAGCGATCCTTCCCCTTTATGGAGGATTGGCGGTTTAGCTGGCATGGCCATAGTTTTTATCAATGCCGTGATCTGTGGTCAAAGAATTGCCCTGGCTCTAGTACCAGTCGTTACCATAATCTTGCTAGTTCTCACTGGTCAGTTGGCTAATCTCAAGCGCTTTATTCCCATTGGAGTGGGACTGGGCGTGGTAATTGCCATTGGCATAGCAACTAACCCACAACTGATTCAGGAACGGATCGAAAGTTTTCAAGGTCGTGCCGAAGCTTCTCCTCCCCAAGCCTTCATAGAAGAGCAATTTCACTGGGCGATCAGAAAGCAAAAAGGGATACTGGGAAGGGGTTTAGGAGGAGCCACTAATTCTACCCGTGTATTTGGTGGTGTTGCACTCGTTGAAACCTACTATCCCAAAGTCCTTTATGAAGTCGGTGTGTTGGGAACCATAGTGTTTTTGGTATTTGTGACCCACTTGGTGATCTTAGGCTTTAAAAGTTATCGGTCAGTTCGCGAAAAAAATTTACGCAGCTTTGGCTCAAGTTTCTGGGTTTTTACCTTGATCGTCAGCTATAACACTTATTGGTATCCTCTTGATACCGATCCCGTAGCTGTATATTACTGGTTTTTTGCTGGCGTAATCTTAGTATTACCAAAAATAGACAAGCAGGAACAAGAAAAAGCTAAACTAGCAGCACTAGAAGCAGAAAAAAATGACCCTAAATTAAGAAAGAAACGAACTAAAAAAGAAGATAAAAATCCCAAAATTGTTACACCCTAAAACTAGGCAATAATTTTAAAAAATATTGGTACAGCGTTAAGGATTTATTTCAAAAACAAACAATCTATATTCAGATCATGTCAAATCAAAAAACTAACCAGAATAATCGCTTAATTTGGATCGATCAAACCAAGGGCTTGGCAATTTTGGGAATTGTCTTATTTCATTTTTTCCAAAACTATAGCGATCCCATCGATATCGTTAAAGTACTAGATAGAAATGGTGCACGTTTGGGTTATGCAGACGTAGATATTTTCTTTGTTATTGCGGGATTCAATACTAGCTATGTCTTGGCATCTCTGCTTCAAGCTGGGAAAATTAGTTCGCTTCAGATTGATTGGTTACCCTGGTTGAAAAAAAGATTAATTAGGCTATATCCAACCTATTGGTTGGCTATATTAGTAACGCTGGTACTCTATTACTTTTTTAGCCAGATAAATATAAAATCTTTTCTTGATTTTATATGGATTTTTATGGGTTTACCTGGCTATGAGCGATTTAAGACAATCAATCCAGGCTTTTGGTTTTTCTCTGTAATTCTACAGGCTTATCTGGTTATTCCTTTAATATTTTATTGGTGTAAAAGCAAGCCAAAATTAATTTTAATTTGGGGGATCATAATTGGCTTAGTAATCAAGGTGGCTTGTTTGCTATTAAGCCAAGAATCAGGATTATTTTGGTTTATCTTACAAAATAATTTCTTAGGCAGCTATTTTTTTCAACGGGGATTTATATATTTCAATAATCAAAATTTTAGAAAGATAGATGTAGTTGCATCAATTATTGTTTTTCTGCTGGGACTTGCAGTGTATTTATTTCTAGCAATAAAAAGAATTGAATTTATATATATGGTGGGGTTTGATATAGCTTTTACTCCATTGATTTTTCTAGTTTATTATAAAATTTGCACATTATTAAGTACGGAATCAATTAAGATTAGCGCTATAAATATTTTTTCCCTGTTAGGAATTTACTCTTGCCAGATATATCTAATTCATCAGCCTCTATATTTTGTCCTCCTACCTCAATTAGAAAAACAAATAGATGGTAATCCTTATGTGAAGCTGGTTTTGTCTATAATAATAACAACAATTTTGCTGATTATGTATGTAATTGCTTTCACTAAATTAGAATCTTTTCTCAATAAAGTCTTAGGGAAAATTCCCAAGCCTTCAGTTTAGTACAAACGCCCATCCACAAATTCGACTGGGATGAATGACCAACTATGACTTTGCCCTCAATCTCCGTAATTATTCCCACTTATGGCCCTAACGCCCCATCACGGGATAAACTTTTGCGAAACACCCTTGTAGAGATAATCGCCCAAGACTATCCATCGTTTGAAGTTCTAGTCGTCGATCAAACCCCGACTCACGAGCCTGAAACCCAAGGATATTTAGAGCAACTGGCTAAGGACAACAAGATTAGTTGGTTCCGTATCGGCTGGGCTAGTTTGCCTGGGGCAAGGAATTATGGCGTGCGGCGAGCATCCGGCGAAATTATTGTCTTTATTGATGATGATGTCCGACTACCAGCAGGGTATTTAGAAGCTCATGCTCGTAACTATCAGCAGCCAGAGGTTGGAGCAGTCGCTGGGCGAGTTTTTGATCGGATGAAGTTGGGAGAAAAAGGAAACTGGGAACTGGGGGCTGGAGATGAAGAACCAGACAGCGCTTTTCCGAATCCCCAATCCCCCATTCCCAATCTCCAATCTCAAATTGAGGATTTGCCACCCCAGGCGATGGACCCTGGAATTGCCTGGTATTACATAGACTTAGTTCATACCGTCAAGCCGCAGTGGGTGATCTCTGCTAGAGGCTGCAACATGTCCTATCGCCGCGACATCTTTACCAAACATGGGATATGGTTTGACGAACGGTTTCGGGGGAGTGCTGTGCGGGAAGAGTCGGATTTTTGTCTACGATTGCGGAAAACTGGTTACCGAATTTGGTACGACCCAGGCGCCTATTTGGTACATTTAGCAGAAGAGACTGGTGGCTGTCATGATATTAGTACGCGATCGCTCAAGTATCAGCTAACCTTCTATCACAACCATTTCCTAATGGCGATGAAAAACCTGACTCTCAATCAGCAGCTACGCTTATTCGCCAAACTTTTTGATTGCCACGTCTTAGGAAATCCTCCCTGCAACAAAAGCGGTTCACCTATCAAAATCCTGACTCGTGCTGGATTCTATGGATTGGGATTTATTGATGCAACCGCTACATTAATCAAATCCAACTGGGATGATGGTCAACTGCACACGAGAGAGGACAGTTATTAGTTGTTTGTTGTTTG
>DNXU01000181.1:8788-10109 GCA_003505715.1 Cyanobacteria bacterium UBA8803
CAACTAACAACCAACAACCAACAACCAGCATTATGAGAATTCTAGTTGCTAGCCACTCCTATATCGTTGACCTCAACTGCGAGAAGCTGAGGACTTTGGCTTACTTGGAACCTGATATTGAAGTGACCGTAGTGGTGCCGCGCCGCTGGCGTCCGGGTGGTGTTCAGAACAAAATCATTGAAACCCAGCCGCGTCAGGAAGGCTCGTTTCGGATAGTTCCCATTTCCAACTTTAGTGAAAATAATCAGGGGTTGCTTACCTTTGGGGCAGACATCATTTCCTTATTACGCCAATTTCGCCCCCACATTATTCAGGTAGAACAAGGAGCTAAAGCATTAGGCTACGCCCAGTTCATTGCCCTCAACCAGCTATTAGGACTGAAAGCCAAAAATCTATTCTTTACCTGGTGGAATCTGCCCTATGAGGTCAAATTTCCCATATCTCTGTTACAAGCTTATAACTTGCGCAATACCCACGGACTCATCGCAGGGAATCAGGACGGAGCAGAGATATTACAGCAACACGGCTATAACGGGCCTTTTATTGTCATGCCTCAGTTGGGTGTAGATGAAACCCGGTTCCGTCCTCAACCCCAACCAGAATTGCAAAGTAAGTTAGGGATTCAAGCAGATGACTTTGTGATCGGATTTGTGGGGCGGTTTGTGGAAGAAAAAGGACTGTTGACTCTAGGCTTAGCCTTAGCTGGGTTACAAAACTATCCCTGGAAATGGCTGCTACTAGGACGCGGCCCATTACAAGCAGTACTAATGGCAAAAGCAGCCGAATGGGGTATTAAAGACAAAATAATTTTAGTTGAAAGTGTCCCGCACGATGAGGTGCCCCATTACATCAACCTGATGAACACCCTAGTGCTACCTTCTGAGACAACTTATAAATTTAAGACTCTAACCGCTGCTGGTTGGAAGGAGCAGTTTGGCCATGTGCTGATTGAAGCAATGGCATCTAAAGTACCAGTGATTGGTTCTGACTCCGGAGAAATTCCTCACGTCATTGCAGACGCAGGTTTAATATTTCCAGAAGGGGATGTCGCAGCGTTACGCGACTGTTTAGTATCTCTCCTAGAGCAACCCAACTTATCCGAGAATCTGGCGCAGTTAGGTTATGACCGGGCAATGAGCCGATATACAAACAAAGCTTTAGCCAAGCAACTATTAGAGTTTTACAAGGAACTTTTAAGTAATAAACTACTCAGGCTTGCCTAGCGGCTGAAGCCTGAGTTTTCAGTAGCCCTGAAGTCACCCTTACAAGTTAGATCGGAAGAGCACACGTCTGAACTCCAGTCACGCCAATATCTCGTATG
>DNXU01000054.1 GCA_003505715.1 Cyanobacteria bacterium UBA8803
TAGCCCCTCGCGATTCAGGTGGGCATCCTAAGAATTCTCCTTCTCCCTCGCCCTCGACCCTCTCTCTATTAGTCATCGATCGTTGATATAATTGACCTTAAAAGGGGATGTAGCAGCAAAATTCGGCAAAACTAGGAGCTGAATCCTCCGTAACTAATACCAATCTAACGATTGTGTAGGGATCTGGCGAGACAAACACACAATACGTCAACGAAGAAGGACATGGGTTAACAAACCCTTAGGAAGCCAGCAAAGTTAGAAAACCTCAGTAAGGATTCTCGAACACCGATTCAGTAATCCGGATTCCCTGTGGGAGTGAAGCATTAAGGCTATTAGCTCTCGCTAAAACCATAGTATTTTTGCTCGAAGGCTTCGCTCATTCAGGGTAATCTAGCAGTCCCAAATGATTCGTGAAGATGAGATCCCCGACTTTTCTAAAAAGTTGGGGATCTGAGTCGCTAATAGCTAAATTAACCAAGAACGCATGAGTGCCAATTTTCGCTTTGCCATAATGAGCGACCTGCACATTGGTCTTCCTGAAACGATTTGGAATCATCCCAGCCAGTTTCATCTGGTGGAAATCAGTATCCCCGCCCTAGAGCTTGTCCTAGAGCATTTAGAGCGCCTCAATATAGATTTCCTCCTCTTGCCGGGAGACTTAACCCAACACGGGGAACCTGCCAACCACACCTGGTTGCAAAAACGGTTGGCTCAACTGCCGTTTCCAGTTTACGTGATACCGGGAAACCATGATGTGCCCATCCTAATGCCCGACAAACGGTCAATTGGACTCAAAGACTTTCCCCACTACTACTCTCAATGTGGCTATAGCAATCCCGACCAACTGTACTACACCTGTGAAGTGTTGCCGGGGGTGCAGCTGATTGGGCTGAATTCTAACCACTTTGATGAATCAGGTCAACAACTAGGGTGTCTGGATGAGCCACAACTAGCATGGCTAGAGCGAACCCTCAATCAAGTTGCAGATAAGTTAGTACTGGTGATGTTACATCATAACGTAGTGGAACATCTACCCGGTCAAGCCGTCCATCCCTTGGGAAGGCGATACATGTTAGAAAATGCCCCAGCGCTGCTAAAACTTCTCAAAACTACTGGAGTCAATCTTATCTTTACTGGTCACCTACACGTCCAAGATATCGCTTACCAAGAAGGCATCTACGACATTACCACTGGATCATTAGTCAGTTATCCTCACCCGTACCGAATTTTAGAACTGCAAACTGATGACCGAGGCAATAGATGGTTAAAAATTGAATCCCATCGCGTTGAAGCAATACCCGGTTGGCCAAACCTATCCCAGCTATCCCGTGAATGGATGGGCGATCGCTCACATCCTTTCATGGTCAGACTCCTTACCAGCCCCCCCTTAAATTTACCCCTAGCAGACGCCAACAAACTTGCCCCCAGCCTACGCTACTTCTGGGCTGACGTTGCTGCTGGTGACGCCAGCTTCGACTTCCCCGACTTCCCTCCCAAGGTGCGCCAATACTTCCAAACCTTTAGCGCCGCCACCAAAGGTGGTCACCCTACCCAAATAGACAATCAGACTACATTGCTAGTTGGTAATTGTTGATTGTTCATGGTTCATTGTTCATCGCTTTTGAGATGAACCATGAACAATTAACCCTTAACCATTAGCGAGCGGCAAATGCCAAATACTGAGGTGTAGCCGTGGAGAAAGGTAGTGCCACCTACTGGCCCAATTTCACCATTACAGAAGAAGCCACCGAGTTGAATGTCTTTTAGGTAGCGACGGAATAGCTGGGAATCAAAATTTGGTTTGCCGTAAAGTCCTTCTCCTCGCCCTAGGCAGGAAAACAGAAGGGCACCTGCTGTCTCGGTGGTTCCTAACCCTGCTCTTTGATAGTTCTGGAGGAGTAGTTCTAAATCTTCTGCTGAAGTGCGGGCATCCCTGAGATGGAACTGGATGCGCTGACCAGGACGCACGCGATCTCCAATGGCGATCGCTCCAATTCTAGGGTCTACTCCCAAGAGATTGCGGATCAGAAAATCGCCTTGACCCAGCTTCTGTTTAAATTCATCCCTAGCCAGACCGATGAAGAGGGAATGTTGGGCAAGCTGTCGATCGGTCTCGCTCAGGGTTTGGATTAAATCTCGCAGAACTACTAACGGCGGATGTGGCTCAGCGTCATTTGCTGTCATAGTGCTATCATCTTGCGCCGCCAATTCTAAGACAATATTTCGCTCCCCTTTGGTTACCTGATAAGTTTGACCAATCGGGCGACAGCCTTGAGCCACAATTGTTTCTAAAACAATGTTGCCACTGAGGGCGACACCCACTGTTCCTTCACGATATAGAGTGCCCATAGGCTGCTTATCTTTGGACAAATAAAACAATCCATTGTGAACTCCCATGCCACTTGCACTGGCTAGTCCTCCTACCTTGATCGATCCTGGATAGGCAAAATCTAGCCCTTGCAGTAGGTCATTCACTTTAGAAGAGAAGGGATCAGCTAACAAAATGAAATGGGGCTGCTCTTGGGGAGAGACACCAATTAATTCCACCCAGGCGTCTGGAGAGCTATCTAGATCGGGCAAGTCCTCAGCCGGGATATGAAAGGCACGGACAGATACATCAGGCAAACGAGCCAAACTGAGCGTTAGAGCTGGCCCTTCCTCAACTTCTTGAGGTTCGCCCCGAACATCCATGCCAATAATACCTCCTCCTCCACAGCCAATGATAACTGGCACTGATAACCGCTCCTGAAGTAGGGGCATAAGCCGGGAATATTCACTGGCATAAGCAGAGGAGATGAATACCAGACCCAAATCAGCTGGCATAGGCAACGATTGTTCAACGCGGTCTACTACTTCTGCGACAGCGGCTTCTAAAGAGGGGCGGGTTGATAAGGCATTAGCCCACTGGATCGGATTTGCCATTGGTTTTACCAAATTTTCTGCCCTAGGTCGTGTGTTTTTAGAGTTTGGCACCACTTACAATAATTCCAGTCTACCGGGTTTCAACTCCCTGAAGGTTATCTGAGTATAAGCAAAGAGAAGG
>DNXU01000117.1:0-4431 GCA_003505715.1 Cyanobacteria bacterium UBA8803
CATCTCCCCATCTCCCCATCGGCTAGGTCTACTATCTTTGAATGCAACTCGGTATGACACCGGGACGTATGAGAATCTGTTCCCTTCTTCCCTCTCCCTCATACCTATTCCTATTGTAGGATATTAATAAGGCGTATTACTTGTTTTACAAGCGTCTTACAGCTTGGACTGTCTCAGAAACTGCAAGCTGAGGGATACCAACACTCCTCAAAGGCAAGTTGAGGAGGTATTTATTGTAACAATTCTATATACATCAAAGAAGCAATTGCAGCAGCTGATGCAAACCTGACTCCCTTAGGTACTACGAAGATTACCTATTTTCCCCCAGCTCCCTCAACATAGGTATTCTGTAATACACAAACTACACCCTATGACACTCCATCAGCCAGATCCATGTCGCGATTTTGTGGAGACATCCCTAGATGTCCTACTGCCAGAGGAAGCTTGGGAACGATTGGCAACCTTGGTGGGTGAAGAACGCATTGGCAGGGATATCGAGGCAGGAAAGGCAGGACTCCTATTATGTGAATGGCTAGGTTATCATCCTTTTGGTTTGGAGTTAGTAGGGCGCTATTTAGCAGAACACCCCGATGTATCCGTTATAGAAATGTTAAAGCGGCTGGAGGAGCAGAAACTGTCCGATGAGGCGATCGGCTCTTCGTCACAATCAACTCTCAGCTCAGGCGAACGGGGGATAAAAGCCGCATTAGAATTAAGCTGGCTAGAGCTTGATGCCATTACCCAGCAAGTCAGCCAATTTTTGAGCTTGTTTGCGCCCACCTTCTTTTGCTGGCAATGGGTAGAGTCTGCAAGTCAGTGGCTTTTTTGGGAGAAGGTAGATCTCGATTGGGCTAAAAAGCAACTTTACCAGTGGCAGTTGCTCCAAGGTAGTGGGGAGCGAGATGATTATTACCAAATTCATTCCTTAGTGCGCGAGTTTCTGCGCGAGAAGCTGCAAACATTAGATGAATCTCCCGATCCCGTCCAATGCTTCTCCTACTTACCCGAAAAGGCTTTCCCAGAACAGCTTGATTGCGATAATGCCTTCTGTGCCAAAAGAGCTGCCTCCAACACTGAAGGACACCCTATCTTACCAATTTGTTCTAATACCCCTTTGGTTGAGAGCAGCCATATCACCGATCAATCAGCCTATTTTCCTAGCGAAAATCCTACCTCATGCCAGCCAAGACAAAAATTCCAATGTTCTAGTTCTCAAGTTTCAAACTATGGAAATGAGCGCGATCGCCAACTGCGCGTTGTCCGAGTAGATGACTTAAGGCAGGCGTTAGTATCTACCATGGTGGAAATTGTTCAGCAAATTCCCGATTCTCCCACTCCTAAAGATATCAAGTTACTCCAGGAAGCGATTCCCCACTTGGAAGAAATTGCCCAAGTATTACAAGCAGCGGTAAGAGATGAAGATTTACTGTGGGGATTTGACAGTTTGGGCAAATTTTATCAAGGTCAGGGGTTAGAAGATTTACTGTGGCTGTTAGACCGATTAGGCAGATTTTATCAAGGTCAGAGGTTGTATGACTTAGCAGAACCTTGGTTTGTACTGTGTTTATCTGTCGCGCAAGCAGGTTTGGGAGATGACCATCTTGATGTTGGTACAACGCTCAACAATCTGGCAGGACTTTATTATTGCCAGGGACGCTATGGCGAAGCAGAACTACTATATCTCAAAGCATTAGAACTGAGAAAACGCCTGCTGGGAAAGAATCATTCCGATGTAGCTACAACGTTGAACAATTTAGGATTGCTCTACTATGCTCAAGGACGCTACAGCGAAGCAGAACTCCTCTACCGCCAAGTATTAGAATTCAGGACATTCTTTCTAGGAAATAACCATCCTGATGTGGCGGCGACGTTGAATAATTTAGGATTGCTTTACTATGCTCAAGGACGTTACAGCGAAGCAGAACCCCTTTACTTACAAGCACTAGAGCTGAGAAAACGACTGTTAGGAAATAATCATCCCGATGTTGCCGCGACACTCAACAATCTGGCAGGACTTTACAATTCTCAAGGACGCTACCAGGAAGCCCAACCGCTTTACTTCCAAGCCTTACAACTCAGTGAACGAGTATTGGGAATCTATCATCCCAACACTGTTATCTTCCGCAAAAATCTATCAATTCTTCAAGCTAAGATCAGAGGTAGTAATTCTTGGTGGCAGAAGTTATTAGATTTTAGATTTTAGAGCCGCAGCAGATCCGGAATGCAGGGCAATAGGTTGGTAGTAACCAATGCAAGTGGTTGGCAATGCTGTATTGTCAACCACTTGCATTGGTTACTACCAACCATCAAGGATGCCACCCGACACGATATCAGTCCTAGATTTTTAACGAATAGAAACCATTAAACTACTAGGTTGTCCTAAGTTACCTTCTAAGAAAACGCCTCGCTGGTTAGCTTGGAGGTGGCGCAAGATTTTATAAATCGCTTCCACCCGATCGGGTGCCCCAGCTCTTTTGGCTACTTCGGACAGAGATATCGGCGCACCTTGCTCGTGTAAGACTTGCAGTACCCGTTTCTGTAAATCTAGAATCGCTGCCGCTGCCTTTTTCCCCGCTTCTACTCCAGGTTGGTGGTAGGCGTTGATATTGACTAGGAAACCATATAGTCCTACGGCGCGATCGTAAAGCGCAATCAGTGCCCCTACGGTGCGAGGATTCACCTGAGGGATTGTTATTGTAACTGAATCCCGCTGATTCTCGTACAGTGCTTGTCGAGTTCCCTGTAACAAACCTGACAAATAATCCCCTGAGGTGACCCCTGGTTCTACCTCTGGAGAAGTTCCCTGTCGGTCTTCTAGGACTTCAATGAAGGTTACAAAGAAATTGCGTACACCTTCCCGCAACTGCTGCACGTAGGCATGTTGGTCGGTTGTGCCTTTATTCCCGTAAACTGCGATGCCCTGATAAACGGTATTACCTTCTAGGTCTTTCTCCTTACCCAAGGATTCCATAACTAACTGTTGCAGGTAGCGGGAAAACAGCAGCAGGCTATCTTTGTAAGGCAAGATGACCATATCTTTCTCGCCCTTACCGTTCCCTGCAAAGTACCAGGATAAGGCAAGCAAGGCCGCAGGATTTGCTTTAATTTCAGGTATCCGGGTGGCCGCGTCCATTTCCTTAGCACCTGCCAGCATCTGGCGAATATCAATCCCTTGCAGTGCTGCCGGCAGGAGTCCCACCGCTGACATTTCTGAGGTACGTCCTCCCACCCAGTCGTACATGGGAAATGTTGCCAGCCAACCTTCAGATTTAGCCAGTTTATCCAAGTTGCTATCCCGACCCGTGATGGCCACAAAATGGGGGGCAAAGTCTAGATTCTGGGACTCATAGGCTTTTTTGACCTCAATCATGCCATTGCGGGTTTCCGGCGTTCCCCCAGACTTGGAAATGATCAGGACTAGAGTGCTGGAGAGGCGGTCTTGCAATTTGGTAAGTATTGAATCAATGCCAGCTGGATCGGTATTGTCAATAAAGTGAATGGCTAGGGGGGGAAAGTCTGGAGCTAGGGCTTCAGCTACAAATTGAGGGCCTAAGGCAGAACCCCCAATCCCAATGGAAAGAACATCAGTAAATTTAGACGATCCAGGGGGATGAATCTCACCACTCATCACTTTGGCGGTAAAGACTTCAATTTGTTCTAGGGTATTGCGGATTTCTTGTTGGAGTTCCGCCGTCGGTGCTAAGTCGGAGTCTCGCAGCCAGTAGTGACCAACCATGCGGTTTTCATCGGGGTTTGCGATCGCACCTCCTTCCAAAGCGTCCATATCCTTAAACGCTTGGTCAAACTTAGGCCGCATCGTCAGGGCAAAGGCATCGTCAAATCTCATGCGGCTGACATCAAGATAAAATGCCAACCCTTCGTGGTAATACAGCCAGTTCTGGTAGCGTTGCCAGAGTGCAGCGGCGTCCATAAGCAGCTCTCAAACTTCTGTTTTGATCCATCACAAGTTTATGGTGTTAGCCGCCTCTTGTCAGTTACTTAGGGCAATGGGGAGTGGAAAATAAAATTCTCCCCCATTCCCAGTCTCCCCATTTCCCACTGTCTTAAATATAGGGTTTGGGTAGAACTCGTAAGAATTTTACTAGATTACCCATCACTTCAATTGCGACTAGGTAGTTGTCTATGGTAAATCGGTAAAAAATAGCATCCGAGCCAATTTGACGCAGTCCTGGCAGTTCTTGAATTCGCCTGATTTGGGTGAACTGCTTAAAAACGACTTCATAAACCTGCTGGTAGGCAGCAGGCTCTAAGCTTTTCAGGTCTCGCAAAAAAGACCGGGCATAGCGCACTTCTATGCTCACAGGGAGGGACTCTAACTACAGACTATCAATTTTAGTTCACTAAGAAGGAAGAATGGGGAAATTGACCCTCAAACCCTCATCCCTCACACCCTCATCCCTCACACCCTCA
>DNXU01000117.1:4487-5897 GCA_003505715.1 Cyanobacteria bacterium UBA8803
TCATCCCTCATCCCTCTCCCTAAGGTAAATTTAAGAGTCGTAACGCCTCTTCACGGGTCATAGCATCTCCTGGCCTAATCGTTTGCATTGACTCTTGGATGGCTGTGAGCATATACAGGTCATAGTAAAGGGGTTGGAGTACTTGCCAAGCATCTGCTAAGCTCTCATCCGGGAGTTGCTCAATTATGCTAGAGAGCTGTTGAGTTAAACGCTGCAATCTACCTCTAAGTAAATTCATTTGAGCAGGGCAATGGTTAATTATCTAGTTTTTCTAGCTATCTCAGCGGCAACCTATGGGTTATTTAGCCTGGGATTGAATTTACAGTGGGGTTTCACTGGTTTGATTAACTTTGGGCACGTTGCTTTCATGACCGTTGGTGCCTATGCAGCGGTTTTATTGAGTGCCCTAGGCGTACCTCTAATCCTCGCCGTACTCATGGGAGCTTTTTTAGCCGCCCTCTTAGGATTGCTTATCGGTATTTCCACCTTACGCCTCCGGGAGGATTACCTAGCTATTGTTACAATTGGCGTTTCTGAGGTGGTAAGGTTAGTGGCACTCAACGAAGAGTGGCTCACTAGGGGGTCATTTGGAGTGCAAATTGAGCAACGCCATCTGCCTCTAGCCAATTTTAACCCCACCTTGTTTAGTAAGGTGGTGATGATTGGGATTTTAACCATGATTGCTGGTTGGGCTTTATGGAAACTGTGGCAATGGTACACCAAGCCATCCCGTCACAAGCAAACAGCAGATCAAGACCACCAACCCCGTAAACCGATTGGTTTACTCATAGCAGGGATAATTGCAGGATTGTTAATTTTAACGCTCTACGTAGCTGGTGCTGTAGCATTGTATAACTATAACTACAGGGCAGGGTTAATGCTGTTGTCCTTGGTAGTTTTGACCGTAGTCTATTGGCTGTTAGAACGATTAGTGCGATCGCCTTGGGGTCGAATCCTCAAAGCCATTCGCGAAGACGAACAAATTCCCAAAGCTTTGGGTAAAAATGTCTTTTGGTACAAGCTGCAAGCGTTTATGTTGGGGGGTGCGATCGCAGGGATAGCAGGTGCTTTCTACGCATGGCAGCTCACCACCGTTTACCCTAGTAATTTCGAGCCAATTATTACCTTCAATGCCTGGACGATCGTAGTTTTGGGAGGAGCTGGTAATAATGTTGGAACTCTCATCGGTGCAGTAATTTTCTGGGCCTACGATTCAATCACTCGCTTTGTCTTGCCGCAATTGGGTTTAATCGATAGTTCCCGTTTGGGAGCCTTTCGGATTATGGTAATTGGTTTGATTCTCATGGTACTGATGATTTGGCGACCTCAAGGTATTCTGGGTAAAAAGGATGAACTTACCCTGGGTCGATAATTAGAGTAGCTCATCAGGGTAATGGGTGATGGGTAATG
>DNXU01000117.1:6041-6163 GCA_003505715.1 Cyanobacteria bacterium UBA8803
CCAATTACCAATTACCAATTACGCAATCGCCAAACTACCCAAAATGCCTAATCATTACGCATTATATTCTGAAGTACGGCATGTCGGTTATAAGCCATGGACAAACAACCAACAACAAACAA
>DNXU01000117.1:6189-6609 GCA_003505715.1 Cyanobacteria bacterium UBA8803
CCAACCCGTTCCATTACTAGCAGCAAGCGGATTGTGCAAGAGCTTTGGCGGGCTTAAAGCAGTTGATAATGCTGAAATTAACGTAGAGTTAGGTAGCATCACGGGTTTAATTGGCCCCAATGGTGCTGGCAAAACTACTCTATTTAACCTGTTATCTAATTTTATTGAGCCAGACTTGGGGCGAGTGATTTTTGATGGCGAACCGATACAGCAGCTGCCATGCCATCAAATTGCCCAACAGGGTATGGTGCGTACCTTTCAAGTAGCGCGAGTACTCTCCCGACTGTCAGTGATGGAAAATATGCTCCTCGCCGCCCAAAAACAAACAGGGGAAAATTTTTGGCATGTCTGGTTGCAACCCCGACAGGTGATGCTTGAAGAGCGCAAGCTGCAAAGAAAGGCTAGGGAAATTTTAGATTC
>DNXU01000117.1:6631-12586 GCA_003505715.1 Cyanobacteria bacterium UBA8803
CAAGGCAGAAGATTATGCTGGCTCTTTATCGGGCGGGCAACGGAAGCTGTTAGAAATTGCTAGGGCACTCATGACTGACCCCAAGCTGATTTTATTAGACGAACCAGCAGCAGGAGTAAATCCGACGCTAATTAATCAAATTTGCCAGCATATTATCGAATGGCGGCGGCAGGGCATGACGTTTCTGATTATCGAACACAATATGGATGTCATTATGTCCTTGTGCGATCGCGTTTGGGTTTTGGCTGAGGGGCAAAATCTAGCTGATGGGACGCCAGAGGAGATTCAGAAGAACTCGCAAGTTTTAGAAGCTTATTTAGGGCAGTAATCTCAAGTAGCCGCTCGGAAAAATTAAGGAAGCATAGCTGTTTGTCTAGCACTGTCTTCTAAAATTTCACTCTATAGATAGATTTGTAGTTCTACTTAAAAGCAGAAGATCAGCAGGGGATGTTATTCAGTAGTTCTCCAGATGTCGCCTTTTCAAAATGGCTATGGTTGAAAGAAACAGTATTACCGCACAGTAACTTAATTCTTTACTCCCTTCTGAGTATGGTAAAGCCCTACCAAATTCTAATGGTCATCAATGACATCCCTGGAAGTGAAGACTACACGCGCCAGTTAAAAGGGGATGAAACCTTTATATCTACAGTATTGACTGAGTGGCAGCATACTCGCATCTTGGCCCTTTGCCAGTCTCAGCAGATTGATGGCATCCTCTTAAAATTATCGTTTCCTTGGAGGAATCTTCTCAATGGCTTGGAGCAATTGAAAGCGTCGATGGGTGAGCATTGCCCGCCCATCGTGGTGATTGGTAATGGAGATGTTGATGTGGCGGTGCAGGCATTTAAAAATGGAGCGACAGATTATTTAATTGAAGAGAGGATAACGATCGACGACTTGCGATTAACGATGCAGAGCGCGATCAAGAACATGCAATTACGGGGAGAACTACAACATAGTCAGGAGCAGTTCCAAACCTCGGTTGAGAACATGCTGGATTGCTTTGGGATTTTCTCCTCGATCCGAGATCAGTCGGGGCAGATTGTAGACTTTCGGATTGATTACCTCAATAGAGCGGCGTGCGAAAACAATCAGATGCCCAAAGAGATGCAAATTGGGCAAGGATTATGTGAGGTGTTGCCGGGACATCGGGAATCTGGGTTGTTTGATGAGTACTGTCAGTTGGTGCAAACTGGGGAACCATTAATTAAAGAGTCCCTTATCTACGCAGACACCTATGGTAAGCAACATCTGGCGCGGGCATTTGATATTCGAGCCAGTAAGTTGAATGACGGCTTTGTTGCCTCCTGGCGTGATGTGACCGATCGCAAACGCTTGGAGATGGAGTTGAGCCAAACGGTCGCAACATTACAAAAGCAACAGGAGCAATTGCAACGGCTGATTGATACGGCTCCGATCGGCATTGGCATTGGTGCGGCAAATGGCGAAGTCAGAGTAATCAACGATGCCATGCTTGCCCTGCATGGCTACACGCGGGAGGAATTTGAGCAGCATGGCATGAACTGGCGCAATTTTACTCCACCGGACTTTGCTGACCGCATTGAACCAGCCATACTACAATTGCGGCAGCACGGACTTCTGCCGCCCGAAGAAAAAGAACTCCTGCGGCGAGATGGGTCGCGGGTTCCTATTTGGGTGAGTGCTACGCACTGGACGGATGATACAGATGAGCATGTGGCGTTTGTGGTTGACCTATCCCAGCAAAAGCAAACGGAAGCCGCGCTCAAAGCCAGTCAGCAACGCTATCAAGAATTAGCCAAAGCGATGCCCCAAATGGTTTGGACGGCAGATGCAACAGGAGCAATTAATTACTGGAATCAACGCTGGTACGAATACACGGGTTTAATTGAAACTGAATCCTTCGGCTTAGCGGCAGTCAATACCGTTCATCCTGATGAGCGCGATCGCACCCTGGAACAGTGGAGTGAGTCTGTCAGGAAAGGGGAATCCTTCGAGATTGAATACCGGATTCGCCGTTGGGATGGTGTTTATCACTGGTTCATTAGCCGGGGCATTCCCACCCGCAACAACCAGGGACAGGTCACAGGTTGGATCGGCACGATTACCGATATCGATCGCCAGAAGCGGTTAGAAGAAAGATTCCGTCTAGTTTTACGAGCAGTCAATGGGCTTGTCTTTGACTTTGATTTACTTACAAACCAAGTTTCCCGTTCTGAGAATTTATTCGATCTGATTGGCGTTCGCTCAGAGGATGCCCCACCCACTGCAATTTGGTGGCAAGAACGGATTCATCCAGATGATATAGCTCGATTCCACACGAAGCTGCCCGAACTATTAGCCAGCACCAGTGACCTTTATGAAGGAGAGTACCGCATTTGGCATGAAGATGGGCATTGGGTCGATGTTTGGGAACGAGGCTTTTTGATCCGAGATGATCGAGGGCAAGTTATTCGTATTGTTGGCTCAACCGTGGATATCAGCGATCGCAAACGGAGTGAAGAAGCTTTACGACAGACCACTGAACGACTGAATGTTGCTCTCAAAAGTGTGCCCATCACCTTGTTCAATCAAAATCTAGATCTCTGTTACACCTGGCTGTATAATCCCACCCACAGCTATTCTGTTGAACAGGTTCTTGGCAAGCGAGATGAGGATTTAGTTTCTCCCGATTCGGCTGTCCGCCTAACTCAATTGAAGCAGCAGGTGATAGATACTGGCACGGGCTTACGACAAGAGGTTGAGGTCACAAATAATGGGCAAAGCTCTTACTACGATTTGACGATTGACCCGCTTTGGGATAGCCAAAATAGAATTACTGGGATAGCCTGTGCAGCGGTTGATATCACTGAGCGCAAGCAGATAGAATTAGCTCTGCAAGAGCGCAGCGACTATATCCAACTGCTGTATGAAACGACTCGCGATTTGCTCTGTGCCACCCAACCCCTTGCCCTAGTTGAAACAGTATTTAACAAACTGAAGAATCTAATTGGGTTGGATGTCTATCTCAACTACATCCTGGATGAACAGAAGCAGAAGTTGCATCTGATCTCCTATGGGGGCATCCCCCAAGAAGTTGCTCAACAACTGGCATGGCTGGATATGGGGCAATCAATTTGTGGTACGGCTGCTGAGCAGCGATCGCAAATTACGCAGGCAAATATCCAGAACTCTTGCGATCCTAAAGCTCAACTGGCGCAATCTCTGGGAGTGACTGCCTATGCCTGTCAACCTTTGATTGCTCAGGGTAGGCTGTTTGGGACGTTAAATTTTGCTAGTCTTAGCCGCACCTACTTTACCGAATCTGAGCAGTCTCTCTTTCAAGCCATTTGCGATCAGATGGCGATCGCGCTGGAGCGTTCCGAACTAATTACCTCTCTCCAGCAGCAGACGGAGGAACTCCTGCGGGTAAATCGCATTAAAGATGAGTTTTTGGCTGTTCTCTCTCACGAATTACGTTCCCCCCTCAACCCAATTCTAGGTTGGACAAAACTACTCCAAACTCGCAAATTCGATCCCGCTAGAACGGCTGAAGCTTTAGCAACTATTGAACGCAATGCCAAACTCCAGGCCCAACTGATTGATGACCTACTGGATATTGCCAAGATTCTCCGTGGCAAACTCAGCATGGAGATGGCTCCGGTCGATTTGGTATTTGTGATTGAGTCAGCGATTGATACGGTAAGGGCAAATGCGATCGGTAAAAATATCCTCCTCGATTCAGCGCTCCCTCCCATTGGGCAGGTATTTGGTGATAAAGCTAGACTGCAGCAGATTATCTGGAACCTGCTGTCGAATGCCATTAAATTTACTGCTAACTATGGGCGGGTAGATATTCGATTGGAGCGCATTGGCGATCGGGCACAAATTACCGTCAGCGATACCGGCAAAGGCATTAAACCTGACTTTCTGCCCCATATCTTCGAGTCATTCCGGCAAGAAGATGCTTCCACGACTCGAAGGTTTGGCGGACTAGGGTTAGGACTGGCGATAGTTGGTCAGTTGGTTGAAGCTCATG
Source organism: Cyanobacteria bacterium UBA8803 (assembly GCA_003505715.1). Taxonomy (GTDB): domain Bacteria; phylum Cyanobacteriota; class Cyanobacteriia; order Cyanobacteriales; family Coleofasciculaceae; genus UBA8803. The sequence continues at coordinate 10,629 of DNXU01000117.1, forward strand.
GCGGCACTATTACGGCAGATAGCCCTGGCGAACAGTTAGGAGCAACATTTACGGTGCAATTACCATTGGTGAATTTTGAGCCAGAACCTCGGCAGACAGAGGTAGTTTTTGAGCGGGAACCGGATCTCACTGGGATGCGAATTCTGATCGTGGATGATGAAGCTGATGCCCGTGAGCTATTAGCGGTAATCCTGACTGAGTATGGAGCAGAAGTCATGACTGTTACCTCTGCGGCCCAAGTGCTGTCTAACCTGGAATCCTTTCAACCGGATTTGTTAGTGAGTGACATCGGGATGCCTGATACGGATGGTTATTCCCTTATTCAACAAATTCGTGCGTTACCTCCCGAAAGAGGAGGGCAAATTCCGGCGATCGCCCTGACGGCTTATGCCAGTGAAGAGAACCAGCAACAAGCAATCAGTAGTGGCTATCAATGGCATATTAGCAAGCCCCTCGATCCACCGGAGTTATTTCAAGCTTTGATGTCGCTCATACAAAGAGGGCATAGGGAACATAAAACAGATGCCTGAAGAAGTGAGCCTTATTTGCAAGTCTTAGGATTCTACCACCAAAGTTCGCCCAGCTAAACGAGCCACGGCCATCACTAAATTAGTGCTATCAACCGGCTTAGGCATATGCATTTGAAAGCCAGATTTTAAGGCAGATTTATAATCGTCCTCTCTCACGTAAGCACTCAGCGCTAGGGCGGGCAGAAACCCTCCTTGCTGACTTTCACGATCTCTCACTTGGCGAATTAGTTTATAGCCATCCTCAATCGGCATACCAATATCGCTGACCAATACATCTGGCTGGGATTGTTCGAGAACTTCGAGCGCCTCAACTACCGAAGATGCTGCTGTTACTTTCCCTCCAGACTTTTCAATGGCAGTAGTCAGAAATTCGCGCACATCTGGCTCGTCATCTACAATAAGTACCTCCAAGCCGGAAAGAAGGTTGGATGCAGGAATGGATGGGTTTAACAGGGCAGGCTCAGATGGTAACTCTAATGGCAAGGAGTTTTTACTGTTCTGTGATAAATTAGTAATTTTGCTAAAGGGCAGCTTGACAGTAAATATGGCTCCCTCTCCCTCTCCAGCACTTTCTGCACAGACAACCCCGCCGTGCAATTCTATCAGGTGACGAACAATCGCCAACCCCAATCCTAAACCCCCGTATGCCCTAGTGGTCGTGCTGTCTTTCTGGCGGAAGCGATCAAAAACATAGGGGAGGAAGTCGGTAGTGATGCCAATGCCCGTATCGCTGACCCGAATTTGGGCATGGGCACCTGCCCGCTCTAGTTGCACTTCTACCTTGCCGCCTTCGGGTGTAAACTTGATGGCATTGGACAGTAAATTCCAGATAACTTGCTGCAAGCGTCCCGCATCACCTAAGATCGGCTCCCCCAAGGATGCCAATACCGATGTAATTTTAATTCCTTTAGCCTCAGCTGTCGGGCGTACAGACTCAATCGCTGCTTCAACGATTGGTACTAGATCGAGGGGACATAGATTGAGGCGCAGCTTGCCACGAATGATGCGCGATACATCCAAAATATCTTCAATTAGTTGTGCCTGAGCCTTAGCGTTGCGCTCAATAGTTTCTAGGGCACGAGCTGTGGTGGTCTCGTCAAATTTTCGGGTGCGGAGCAGTCCCGCCCAACCCAACACTGAGTTGAGGGGCGTGCGCAGTTCGTGGGAAAGGGTAGCTAGGAACTCATCCTTCATCTGGTTGGCTGCCTCAGCCTCCTGTCGTGCTGCCTGCTCCCGAATAAACTCAGCTCTTGCTTCCTCTGCCTCTTTGCGCTCGGTAATGTCTTCGATTGTGCCCACATGACCAAGCAACTCTCCTTTGTCGGAAAGCATCGGTGATGAACGAAGGCAAACCCAACGTGTCAGGGATGAGGGATCAGGGATGAGGGATGAGGGATGACGGATGAGGGATGAGGGATGAGGGGAAGA
>DNXU01000117.1:12672-18999 GCA_003505715.1 Cyanobacteria bacterium UBA8803
CCTTTTGTTTGCCCTCATCCTTTTGTTTGCCCTCATCCTTTCCTAGAATTGGAAAGCAGAACTCCTGGCAGTACTCCCGGCCTTGGTGGGATTTCGTATACCAATCTGTTAATAGTTGTTCCTGTTCTTCGGCTTTAACCAAATGTAACCAGCTTTTGCCCAAGCTCTCTTCCAAGGTAAAACCGCAGATTTTTTGACAGCGCGGGTTAATATAGGTACACTTGCCCTCCACATCGGTGAGGAAAATACCGACGGGCGAACAGGCACTTAATGAACGAAACCTCTCTTCACTTTGGCGGAGTTCGTAGTTAATCGTTGCTAGTTGTACGGCTTGGTGTTTGACCTCTTCTGTTTTCTTGAACAAGTCTACAAATACCGCCACCTTCGAGGCTAAGATTTCCGCATCGATGGGTTTGAGTAGGTAGTCTACTGCCCCTAAGGAATAGCCTTTAAACATCAGCGACTCACTACTATCGAAAGCAGTCAGGAAAATAATTGGAGTATGTTGCGATCGCTCTCGATTCCGAATTAGTGTAGCCGTCTCAAAGCCATCCATCCCCGGCATCCGGACATCGAGCAGAATCACTGCGAAATCCTGCTTGAGGAGATATCTCAAGGCTTCTTCCCCTGATTGGGCTTTGACTAATTTCTGACCCGGTTTGTCCAGAATAGCCTCTAGAGCCAGGAGATTTTCTGGATGGTCATCAACTAGGAGAACGTTTATACTAGATTCGGGCTGCATAGTTTTACCTTAAGGCGGGGCAACAAATATTTACTAAAAACGGCGCAATCTTGTCCAGCGGCAAAATCTTGGCTGTCGCAACAGCCGAAATTGCGGCTTTAGGCATCATCGGGCAAAAAGCGGTAGTCGGTTCCTGAACGATCGCTAAGCCGCCATGAGCTTTAATTTTTGCCAGACCCTGACTTCCATCCGCACTGGCTCCCGTCAAAATCACTCCCACTGCTTTCTCAGCATAAGTATCCGCTGCGGACTCGAATAGGACATCAATTGATGGCCGCGCAAAGTTTATAGGAGCATCCGTTGACAGCGCGAAGGTACAGAACGGGCTGCCGTTTTGACCTGGTGAATTCTCCTTTAGTTGCGGCGCTTCCACCAACAAGTGATAGTCAGCAGGGGCTAAGTAGATTCGTCCGGGTGCGATCGCATCTTTATCTTCTACCTCTGTCAGGGGCAAGGCGCACTGGCGCTGTAAGAAACCGCTCAGATTCTCTTCAGAATTCTTGTGGCGATGTTGGGCGATCGCCATAGGCACCAGGAAACTTTCCGGCAACCCGGCTAGCAAGACTTCGAGGGCGTGCAATCCGCCTAAGGATGTGCCAATTACCACGAGTTCGTAAGGGCAATGGTCTAGTAAAGACATAGAGGCGTGTTGACTGATAGAGACTTGCCGCCGCCATGACTCTATCGAGTACTTTTTTTGGTCACCTTTACCGAATCCTGCGGTAGAGCTTCTCACGCTTTTCTAGCACCTCATAGTCTTGTTCGTGGGGAGTAAATCTCAGGGTTTCTTGGCGTCCTAATCCTAAAACGCCAAACGGACTAAGACTCTCGTACAACAAGTTATGAACTCGTTGTTGGAGCGATTGATTGAAATAAATCATAACATTTCGGCATAGGATAACATGGAACTCATTAAACGAACCATCGGTAGCTAAATTGTGCTGGGAAAAAATCATGTTTTCTTTGAGATTGGAGCGGAAAATGGCGTGGTCGTAAGCTGCCGTATAGTACTCTGAAAAAGACTTTTTGCCACCAGCGAGAATATAGTTCTGGGTATATTCCTGCATCAAATTCAGCTGGAAAATACCATCCTTTGCTTGTCTCAAAACCATCTCGTTCATATCAGTAGCATAGAGCCGACAGCGGTGGTACAAGCCTTCTTCTTGCAACAGAATCGCCATAGAGTAAACTTCTTCTCCCGTAGAACACCCCCCATGCCAAATTCTAATAAACGGATAGGTACGCAACAGGGGCACGACTTTGTCGCGAAAGGCCAAATAAAAAGTAGGATCGCGGAACATCGCTGTGACGTGAACGGATAGACCCAGCAGGAATCTTTCCAGACAGGCGGGGTCATGCAGTACCTTTTCTTGCAGTCCAGAAACACTTGTCAATCCCTCCGCCCGAATCGTATTCCAGATCCGCCGTTTGAGAGAGGCAAAGGCATAATCCCGAAAGTCAAATCCGTAGTAACGATACAAACCCTCCAAGAGCAATTGAATTTCAATTGTCTCCAGTTCGTTCTTTTGCTGAACTCGGTCATTAGAGTAGCGGAGCATTCGTAACATTAAAATGAAATCGATCCTTAGGGATACTGAGTAAGGAGGAGGAATGAAAGATGAGGAAGGGAAATTTCCTACTTACATCCTTCAAAGTTCAGACTTTAGGTCAACTTCCTTTTAAGGTAGCAACTGCCAGCTCCTCTCTAAAAGTGCCTAACGATAGAGCCAAACGCGCAAAAGAGAGAGTAACTGATCGGGATCGACGGGTTTGGTGATGTAGTCAGATGCCCCAGCTTCAATACATTTATCGCGATCGCCTTTCATGGCTTTGGCCGTGAGGGCGATCACTGGTAGGGTAGCAAATTCACTCCTTTGGCGGATGACACGCATAGTTTCGTAGCCATCCATTTCCGGCATCATGACATCCATTAGTACGACATCAACATTGGGGGTATTTTCTAATAGCGCCAGACCATCCCGACCGTTCTCAGCAAACAGCACCTGCATCTCATGGCGTTCCAACATACTGGTTAGGGCAAAGATGTTGCGCATGTCATCATCCACGATCAGAACTTTTTTGCCCGCGAGAATGGGGTCAGTTTGATGCAGCGCTTCCAGGATCTGCCGCTGTGTTTGAGGCAAATTGGCTTGAACTCGGTGCAAGAATAAGGCTGTTTCGTCTAGAAGTCGTTCTGGCGATCGCACATCTTTGATAATGATGGTATCTGCCATCCGCTTGAGTTCGGTTTCTTGAGCTCGCGTTAGCTCCTGTCCGGTATAGACAATAATTGGTATGGCCTGTAGCTGTGAGTCCTGCTTGATCTGTTCGATTAGTTCCAAACCCGTCATATCTGGCAGGCCCAAATCGATAACGATGCAGTCAAAGTGCCCTGCTTTCAGCGCGGAGAGTGCGGCTTCACCCGTACTAACAGCAGTGGTCGAAACATCAGTGTTGCCGATCAATTCCACCATACTGTGACGCTGAGTCTCGTCATCTTCCACCACCAGCAGATTCTTCACCTTGCGCTCGACAAAGGTCTTAATAGAAGACAATGCCTCAGCCAAAGCTTCGCGGCTAACTGGCTTTTGCAAGTAAGCTAGCGCTCCGAGTTGCAAGCTGCGGTGCCGTCCTTCTTCGACGGAGATGATATGGACGGGGATATGACGAGTATTGGGGTCATGCTTTAAGCGATCCAGCACTGTCCAACCATCCATTCCTGGCATTCTAATATCTAGGGTGATGGCATTGGGCTTATAGTCCTGCGCCATTGCCAGTCCCACATCGCTGCGGGAGGCGACCAAACCTTTAAATCCTGCCTCTCGCGCCAAATCTAACAAGATCCGGGCAAAGTTAAGGTCATCTTCAATAATTAAAAGCACGGGATCTTCTGGCAAAATATTGTCTCTGTCATCGGCTAGGCTGCTGGCTGATCGAGACTGGGCAGTGAGTTGGCTAGTTTCCAAGATGCGCGGGCGAGCAGGAGGGGGAAGGGGGGCGAGAGTGCGGGAGCGAGTGGATGTAGGAGGTAAGAGCGTTGTTAGCCCGGTAGTATCTTCCTCTGGCTCACCCTGCGGATCTTGGTAAGTCTGCGGTAGATAAAGGGTAAAGGTGCTGCCTTGATCCGGATGGCTTACTAAGGTAATTTCCCCACCCAAGAGTCGGGCGATTTCTCGACTGATAGACAAGCCTAAGCCCGTGCCTCCGTATTTGCGACTGGTTGTACCATCCGCCTGCTGAAAGGCTTCAAAAATAATCCTTTGCTTTTCGCGGGGAATGCCGATACCTGTATCGCTCACTACAAAGGCAATGACCGTTCCGGTACGATTTAAGACCTCGTGACTAGCACTCCACCCTTGAGTGGCGACTTCGACCATTAAGCTAACTTCCCCCCGATCTGTAAATTTAAAGGCATTAGAGAGCAGATTCTTCAGAACTTGTTGCAAGCGTTTCGGATCTGTATAGATGGCATTGGGTAGATTGGGTCTAAATTCCAGCCTGAAATCAAGGTTTTTGTCTTGGGCAAGTTGACGGAAGGTGCGTTCTATTTGACTCTCTAGCTCGGTGAACCGCATCTGGCTAATGTCAACTGACATGGTTCCCGATTCGATCTTGGCGAGATCTAGGATGTCATTAATTAGTCCGAGGAGGTCGCTACCAGCAGAATAAATAGTTTGGCTATATTCAACTTGCCTTTGACTGAGGTTGCCATCCGGGTTCTCAGTGAGCAGCTTGGCCAAAATTAACAAGCTGTTCAGAGGTGTCCGCAATTCATGGGACATGTTCGCTAGAAATTCTGACTTATACTTAGAGGTCAAAGCCAGTTGCTCGGCTTTCTCTTCTATCGCTTGTCGAGCTTGTTCGATCTCGCGATTTTTGCGCTCAACCTCTTTTTTTTGCAGCGATAATAGTTCCGCTTTCTCTTCTAGTTCTTCGTTGGTCTGTTGCAACTCTTCCTGTTGGTTCTTCAGGAGTTCCTCTGAAGCTTTGAGCGATCGAGCCTGTTGTTCCAAGCGCTGGTTGGTTTCGGTGAGTTCTTTTTGTTGGGTTTGCAGTTCTTCGGCCAAGGACTGGGACTGCTTGAGCAACTCCTCCGTGCGCATACTAGCTGCAATTGTATTCAAGACGATCGCAATACTTTCGGTGAGTTGATCTAAGAAGGTGAGGTGAATCTCGCTAAAGCGCTGGAACGAGGCGAGTTCTATTACTGCTGTCACTTGCCCTTCAAACAGGACGGGTAAGACCACGTCATTGAGTGGGCTAGCTTCTCCCAAACCCGAACTAATCTTAATATAGTTGTCCGGCACGTCAGTCAGCAGAATGCGTTCCTTTTCCAAAGCACATTGCCCTACTAAACCTTCTCCTAAAAAGAATCGGTTGGCTAGATGCTTGCGTTCCCGGTAGGCGTAGGTACTGAGGAGCTTGAGGAAGAGTGCTTGTTCGGCGGTTTCCATCAGGTAGAAGGCACCGTGTTGAGCATTCACTAAGGGGGCAAGTTCCGACAAAATAAGTTTGGAAACGGTTTCTAAATCTCGCTGACCCTGAAGCATCCGGGTGAATTTAGCCAGGTTGGTTTTTAACCAATCTTGCTCGGTATTCTTCTGAGTAGTCTCCCGCAGGTTGGCAATCATCTGGTTGATGTTGTCTTTGAGAACGGCTACTTCCCCTTGCGCCTCCACGGAAATAGACCGGGTCAAATCCCCTTTCGTCACGGCAATAGCAACTTCTGCGATCGCTCGCAACTGGGTAGTCAGGGTGGCAGCTAGTTCGTTGACGTTGTCCGTTAAGTCTCGCCAAGTCCCTGCCGCACCGGGTACTTTGGCTTGTCCGCCCAACTTCCCTTCAATTCCTACTTCCCGCGCCACGGTGGTTACCTGATCGGCGAAGGTGGCTAGGGTATCGATCATCTCGTTGATCGTATCTGCCAGGGTTTCGATCTCACCCTTGGCATCAAGCATCAGTTTGCGCTTCAAGTCACCGTTGGCAACAGCGGTTACCACCTTGGCAATGCCCCGCACCTGGGCAGTTAGGTTACCAGCCATGGAGTTAACATTGTCGGTCAAATCCTTCCAAGTGCCTGCCACGCCTGTAACCTGGGCTTGACCGCCTAACTTGCCTTCAGTGCCCACTTCCCGCGCCACCCGCGTCACCTCCGAGGCAAAGGAACTGAGTTGGTCTACCATCGTGTTGATGGTGTCCTTGAGTTCCAAAATCTCGCCTCTGACATCAACGGTAATTTTCTTGGAGAGGTCGCCGTTAGCTACCGCCTTAGTGACTTCGGCAATGTTGCGCACTTGAGCGGTTAGGTTCCCCGCCATCAAGTTAACGTTATCGGTCAAATCCTTCCAGGTGCCCCCAACGCCTCGCACGTAGGCTTGCACGCCTAACTTGCCTTCCGTACCCACCTCCCGGGCAACGCGCGTCACCTCCGAGGCAAAGGAGTTGAGCTGGTCTACCATCGTGTTAATCGTGTTTTTCAGCTCTAAAATTTCGCCTTTCACATCAACGGTAATTTTCTTAGAAAGGTCGCCATTTGCCACTGCTGTCGTGACATCGGCGATATTGCGCACTTGGGCGGTTAAGCT
>DNXU01000117.1:19053-19313 GCA_003505715.1 Cyanobacteria bacterium UBA8803
ACGCTGTCCGTTAAATCTTTCCAGGTGCCTGCCACACCTTTTACTTCCGCCTGAACGCCCAGCTTACCTTCGGTGCCTACCTCCCGCGCCACTCGCGTCACCTCAGACGCAAAAGAATTGAGCTGATCTACCATAGTGTTGACGGTATTCTTCAACTCCAGAATTTCGCCTTTAACATCAACGGTAATCTTCTTGGAAAGGTCACCGTTAGCAACAGCGGTGGTCACAGCGGCAATGTTGCGCACTTGGGCGGTTAAGCT
>DNXU01000117.1:19325-28023 GCA_003505715.1 Cyanobacteria bacterium UBA8803
ACGCTGTCCGTTAAATCTTTCCAAGTACCAGCCACACCCCGGACATCTGCTTGCACGCCCAGTTTGCCTTCACTCCCCACTTCCCGAGCCACCCGCGTCACTTCACTAGCAAAGGAGCTGAGCTGATCTACCATGATGTTGATGGTATTCTTCAGCTCCAGAATCTCGCCCTTAACTTGGACGGTAATTTTCTTGGAAAGGTCACCGTTAGCGATCGCTGTGGCCACTTCAGCAATGTTACGCACCTGACCGGTGAGGTTTCCAGCCATGGAGTTAACGCTATCGGTCAAATCTTTCCAAGTCCCTGCCACTCCCCTAACTTCCGCTTGCACCCCCAGCTTGCCTTCCGTACCCACCTCACGGGCAACCCGGGTCACTTCACTAGCAAAGGAGCTGAGTTGATCCACCATAATATTGATGGTGTTTTTCAGCTCGAGAATTTCCCCTTTTACGTCAACAGTAATTTTCTTGGAGAGGTCGCCGTTGGCTACAGCCGTGGTTACATCAGCAATATTGCGCACCTGACTGGTTAAGTTCCCGGCCATGGAGTTAACTGAATCAGTTAAATCCTTCCAGGTGCCTGCCACACCTCGGACATCAGCTTGCACCCCCAATTTGCCTTCCGTCCCCACCTCACGAGCGACCCGCGTCACTTCACTAGCAAAGGAGTTAAGTTGGTCTACCATGGTGTTAATGGTGTTTTTCAACTCCAGAATTTCGCCTTTCACATCGACGGTAATTTTCTTGGAGAGGTCGCCGTTAGCTACCGCCGTTGTCACTTCAGCGATATTGCGCACTTGTGCAGTTAGGCTCCCGGCCATGAAATTCACGCTGTCGGTTAAATCCTTCCAGGTGCCTGCCACTCCCCGAACTTCGGCTTGACCGCCTAACTTGCCTTCTGCTCCCACCTCACGGGCGACTCGCGTTACTTCCGAGGCGAAGGAGTTGAGCTGATCCACCATAATATTGATAGTATTCTTCAGCTCGAGAATTTCCCCTTTGACATCGACGGTAATTTTCTTGGAGAGGTCGCCGTTGGCTACTGCCGTTGTCACTTCAGCGATATTGCGCACTTGGCTGGTTAAGTTCCCGGCCATGGAGTTAACGCTATCGGTTAAATCCTTCCAAGTGCCTGCCACTCCCTGGACTTCTGCTTGTACGCCCAGCTTGCCTTCCGAACCGACTTCTCGTGCCACCCGCGTTACTTCCGAGGCAAAGGAGTTGAGCTGGTCTACCATGGTGTTAATGGTATTCTTCAGCTCTAAAATTTCGCCTTTGACATCAACGGTAATTTTCTTGGAGAGGTCGCCATTGGCTACCGCCGTTGTTACATCGGCAATATTGCGCACTTGAGCGGTCAGGCTACCCGCCATAAAATTAACTGAATCGGTGAGATCTTTCCAGGTGCCTGCTACTCCCCGGACTTCCGCTTGACCGCCTAACTTACCTTCTGCTCCCACCTCACGGGCAACCCGCGTTACTTCTGAGGCAAAGGAATTGAGCTGATCCACCATGATGTTAACGGTATTCTTCAGCTCCAAAATTTCCCCTTTGACATTGACGGTGATTTTCTTGGAAAGGTCGCCGTTGGCTACCGCCGTAGTTACTTCAGCAATGTTGCGCACTTGAGCAGTGAGGTTACCTGCCATCAAGTTAACGTTATCAGTCAAGTCTTTCCAAGTGCCTGCTACTCCCCGCACTTCAGCCTGAACGCCCAGCTTACCTTCGGTTCCCACTTCCCGAGCCACCCGCGTTACTTCAGATGCAAAAGAGTTGAGCTGGTCTACCATGGTGTTAATGGTGTTCTTCAGCTCGAGAATTTCCCCTTTGACATTGACGGTAATTTTCTTGGAAAGGTCACCATTAGCGATCGCTGTGGCAACTTCCGCAATGTTGCGCACTTGTCCGGTCAGGTTTCCCGCCATCAAGTTAACGTTGTCGGTTAAATCTTTCCAGGTGCCTGCCACCCCTTGCACCTCCGCCTGCACCCCCAGTTTCCCTTCGGTTCCTACTTCCCGCGCCACCCGCGTCACTTCACTAGCAAAAGAACTGAGTTGGGAAACCATAGTATTGACAACTTGTGCTGTCGCCAGAAACTCCCCCTTCAGAGGACTGCCATCCATTTCCGGCGCGATCGTTTTAGATAGATCGCCATTCGCCACAGCCCGAATTACCCTAGCAGTTTCAGCCATCGGTTGGACAAGATCGCTAATCAGCCCATTGACAGAATTTACCTTGGCTGCCCACAACCCGCCAGCATTACCGATGGAAGCCCGCTCGCTGATCTTACCTTCTTTGCCAACAGCAGTACCGATCCGATCTAACTCTGCTGCCGTTCTTTCATTCAGCTCAATAATATCGTTAAGTGTATCGGCGATTTTCCCCGCTATACCAGTTCGGTCGATAGGCATCCGCACTGAAAAATCACCTTTTTTAACAGCCGCCAAAGTCTTCAGGAGCTGTTTGAGATCCAAACTATCTGTATTCTCGCTATTTATCTGTGCAGTTGCCATGGTATTAATTAGGAAATAGAAAGTGGAGAGAAGAATAATCGCCTGATGTAGGGGCGGGTTTAGCAATTAAATCGATACATCTTACCTCTAACTCTTGTCCAAAACCCGCCCTGGCTGAGGAGGATAGCTTCTACTTCTATAGACTTTCTCTGATCATTGCGCTCTATTGTTGTAATAATTTTTTGCCTAAAAAACTGCTCATGAATTGCGTGCAGCAAGACGCATGAAAATTATTATTCCTTCTGTCATCTGTCTTATTTTCAATCTTCAATTGTCCCTTCCGGATTTAATCGGATCATTGCCCAAGTGGTATAAGTACCAATTGGACTCCAAATGATATAGGGTAAGAGTAACAAACATGCCCAGAGGGAAATGGGAAAAAGTAGTACTGCCAGAATGATGCTTAAAACCGCACCACTGCCACCAATAATGGTGCCAACTTTCAGGCTGCGGAGTCTGAACATCACGGGGGTATAAGCGATCGTGACCGCTTCGAGGAGGAGATATAATCCCATTAGCTGTAACGTTTGGGGGCGACCGGGGTTGCTTTCCCACACGATGTAAGCCGACCAAGCACCGCAAATAAAAATCACCGTCCAGATAAAAGGAATGGCTGGTTCAAAGGTTAGCCATCTGGGACGGCGCAGGCGGTTGAACCACCTCACATCGTCAGGTGTAACCCAGCTAGCCGCCAAGGCCACCAACAGGGTTACAGCCCCAATCACCATCCAGGATTTAATCATTACCCTAGCTAAAGTACTACTACTCCTATAGACTGATTCTCTCAAGTCCACAGTCTTAGTGTAATCAGCCGTTGGTCTGAATCTAGATGCCGGGTGTGGGGTATGACTATCGATCTGGGGTGCAGGAAAGCAGGACTTACGCAAATACCCTTCGACTATGCTCCCTTCGACTATGCTCCCTTCGACTATGCTCAGGGTAAGCGCCATATATAGTGGTGATGGTGCGTTAGCTACCGCATAACACACCCTACTAATAGAAGCTGTGCGTAAGTCCTAAAAGCTGATTGATGAGTTATTAATATGCCATCTCAAACCCTGAAATATGCTTACTTTCCCGGTTGCGTTGCCCAAGGTGCTTGCCGGGAACTTTATCAATCTACAGCTGCTCTGACCCGGGCTTTGGGTATCGAACTCATTGAGCTGAAAAAAGCCTCTTGTTGTGGTTCTGGCACCTTTAAAGAAGATTCCCAATTGCTCGAAGACACGGTAAATGCCCGTAACATTGCCCTGGCAGAGGACTTGAATTTGCCTTTGTTGACCCATTGCAGTACTTGTCAGGGAGTAATTGGTCATGTGGATGAGCGGTTAAAGGAATTACAACAGACAGACCCCACCTATATAGATCGGGTGAATAGCTTGCTGCGCCAAGAGGGCTGTTCTCCTTATCGAGGCAATACGGAGGTGAAGCACCTATTGTGGGCATTGGTCGCCGATTATGGTATAGAAGCTCTCCAAGCAAAAGTGACCCGACAGCTGACAGGACTCAAGTGTGCAGCATTCTATGGCTGTTATTTGCTCAGGGCACAGGCTTTCATGCCCTATGACGACCCATTTCGACCAGAAGCGATGGAAAATGTGTTTCGAGCAGTGGGAGCCACACCTATTTATTATCGAGGTCGGACTCAATGCTGTGGTTGGCCGATTTCTAGCTATGCCACCGAGCAAGCCTTTAAGATGGCGGGAATGCACATTCAAGAAGCAATTGATGCTGGTGCTGATTGTTTGGTGACCCCTTGCCCTTTATGCCACCTCAACCTTGATTCTCGCCAGCCTGAAGTGGAGAAAGCGATCGGGCGCAAGCTAGGATTACCAGTACTGCATTTACCCCAGTTGGTTGCCCTAGCTTTGGGAATTAGTCCCAAGGAGTTGGGTTTAAGCAAACACATCGTTTCGATACGACCTGTCTTGGAAAAATTGAGAATTATCTAGAAAATCAGAATGAGGAGAAAAGGGGGACATATGCCTTGCGCGATCGCTCATCAGGAAGGAATGAAAATTCTTGTCTCCCTCATCCCTCATCCTTCATCCCTCATCCTTTAAAATGGGCTTGCAACTCAGCAATAGTAAACAAGGCTTGAAACCCAAGCCCTGCTGCTTCATACAACTTTGCCCCCCCTTGCTGCCGATCTACCAATGCTATTACCTGCTCTACCTGATAACCTGCATCTTTGAGACGCTGCACTGCTTTCAGGGCAGATTGTCCGGTTGTCACGACATCTTCTAACACTACTACTTTCGCTCCTAGGGGCAGGCTAGGCCCTTCAATATAGGCCATCGTGCCATGCCCTTTCGCCTCTTTACGAATAATCAGCGCCGGGATTGGTTGATTTTCCAAGGCAGACACAACACTCACTGCCGTTACAATCGGATCTGCTCCCAGGGTCAAGCCAGCAACGGCTTGGGTATCTTTTGGCAGTTGGGATAGCAGCAGCCGTCCAATGGCTAATGCCCCTTGGGGATGGAGGGTTACCTGTTTCCCATTGATGTAATAAGAACTGCGCTGTCCTGAAGAGAGGACAAAATCGCCCTCCTTGTAGGCCAGTTGGCAAAATAAATCCAGCAGGAACTGGCGGTGGAATTCTAAATCTGTTGAGGTGTTGTTGTCAATCATTAGGGCAAATAATTTTCAAAAGCCAATCTTTCAAAATTTAACAGCGTTCGACAAGAAGTTCCCCACTATATATCATTGAGGAAAAGTAATGGGTGAGGATTATGCAAATGCGGTTGACAACGTTGCTCAGTGGTGTAGTTCTGGCTGCCGCTTCTACTGTATGGGCTGCTGCTGCCACAGCCCAAGCTGCCCCCTCAGACTCTGCCCCGATTCGCCTGCAAACAATTCCAGAGTCATTTGAACGAGCCTTTTACAATGAATCTGGAAACTTTTACCACAACCGCAGCATCTTTCGTCAAGCCAATTATATTTTGGGTTTCGGTAGTTTTGGACGAGCCGGTTTTCCCGATCTCGAGCTTGAGCGAGATGCTAAGTTGATTAACACTATCTATAATGATGCGCTATACCAGCAAGTTGCCAGCGACCCAGTGATTCGTACCCCCGATCTCCCTAATCCCTTCAATGGCTCGTTGCGGTTATCACCTACGTCCCGCCCTTTCGGTAGCCGCCTGGAGGGGAGTGAGTTTATTTTTGAAACTCTGCCCCCAAGGTAGCTTCTTTACAAGCGTAGGGTAGGGAAATGAGTCGCCGGAGCGCAGGTTTATCAATCCAGGGTGCAGGAGTTGAACCTGCCTTGGGCGAATTATGAGTTCGCTGCCTCAACCGCTCGGCCAACCCTGGTTACCGTATCCTTATTGTAAGCTGAGTCAGTGATTCCATACAAATGTAGAAAGATTTCTGATTCCAGGCAAGATAGGCAGAAGTAGGAGATTGAAGGGTGCAGGGATGTCATCAAGAAAATAGGGGGAGGGAATGGGGGAGACATGAGAGAAACTCTTGGTTTTAGCGAAGCAGTACCGGGAGAGTCTCAGTGTTATGCTGTATTACAGCTTTTAGCTTTAATAGATTTAGAGCCTACAGCACCAAAGGTGCTGCTTTTCGGAGTAAGATAAATCACTCTATGAAATTCAACTCAACTGTGGCGCTCACCTTAATTTTGCTGGCAATGATGTTAGGAGCTGGCTTTGTGAGTGCAATGTGGGGATTTACTGTCGGTCACGAAGCCCTCAAAGGGGTGACCCAGCCAGATGTTCGTCCCACGAAAAAGTTAGTGAACAACCAGCAGGCTTCTTCCGGCAATGAAGGGGTAGCCATTTTGCGTGAAGCCGATATCTTAGCCGAGGTTCAGAGTTACATCAACAGCAAAGGGAACGACTCTAAAACAGATAACAATAACTCAAAGGCTGATAACAACGACGAGCAAGCGACTGATACCAATCAGTCTGAGACTGAAGAGAAGCCTTCTGAAACTGAGCCATCGACTACAGAGGCATCACTTACAACTACCAGCTCCAATCTAAATCTACCCGTAAAAAGCCAGGATCAAGGAGTAACTCTGGAAGTTACGTCCACCAATCTTCAGGGCGGTTCTTTATTGCTCAATGTGAGCTTGAAGAATGAGGGAGCTAATGGTGTAAGGTTTCTTTACAGTTTTTTGAATGTTACTGATGACAAGGGTCGCGCTCTGAGTGCGATTACAGAGGGCTTACCAGGAGAATTACCAGCAAATGGGGAGAAGTTTTCTGGTACAGTGAGTATCCCAACTGCTTTGCTGGATGATGCCAAAGCACTTTCTTTGACCCTGACCGATTATCCCGATCAAAAACTCAAGCTGAAAATGTCTGAAATTCCCGTAGCGAGATAAATCGCAATGGGAAGGCAAAAGTAAACCATCTTTTCCTGTACGGTTCTATTGCTTCCTTTATGTTATCTGGCAGGCACAACACGCTACTTGGCAAGGGTTGCATAGGGTGCTGCTGGGATATCAACGGAAGCGGTGGAACCTCTTTTGTCTTTTATCTATGGTCAAAATAGAGAGATTTCAAAAATGTTTATCTTGTGGTTCCTAACCTAATGCTTTTCTTTTACCTATCTTATGGTTGCTGACTTAATGGTTTTCCTAACAGTAAGTGCTTCTACTAACCTCACCAGTCGAGACGTTCTTTTGCGATTATTATCGGTACTTTTACTAATTGCGATCAATGCCTTTTTTGTGACTGCCGAATTTTCTATGGTTTCGGTACGCCGAACACGCATCAATCAGTTAGTTGAAGCGGGGGACGTTCAAGCAAAAACGGTTCAATCGCTGCAACAAAGCATCGACCGACTACTTTCGACTACTCAGTTAGGAATTACCCTTTCTAGTTTGGCGCTAGGTTGGGTCGGTGAGAGTACAATGGCAGTTTTAGTAGCAGCTTTTTTAGCTCAACTGCCTCTGCCACCAGAGAACCGTCAAGCAATTGCCCATTTTTTCTCAATCCCATTAGCATTTTTGCTGATTGCCTATTTACAAATTGTCCTGGGAGAATTGTGCCCTAAATCTGTGGCTATGCTTTACTCAGAACAGTTAGCAAGGTTTCTGGGAGCTCCGAGTATTGCGATCGCCCGGTTTTTTAATCCGTTCATCTGGATTTTAAATCAATCAACCCGTTGCCTCTTAAAGCTGGTAGGCATCCAATATACAGGTCAAGGCTGGTATAACCAAGTAACGCCAGAAGAGTTACAGCTAATTATTACTACCGAGCGCGAATCTACAGGACTGGAAGCAGAAGAACGGGTACTTCTCAATAATGTGTTTGAGTTTGGTGAAGTCTTGGCAACCGAAGTGATGGTTCCTCGTACTAGTATTGCAGCACTTCCTAGTACAGCAACTTTTAAAACATTGCTAGAGGAAATTACCATTACCAAGCACTCTCGCTATCCCGTAACTGGTGAATCTCTAGATGACATTCAGGGCATTATTTATTTTAAAGAGTTGGCAGAACCGCTATCCAAAGGAAAGCTGGCGCTAGATACCAATATTGAACCGTGGGTACGTCCTGCCCGGTTCGTGCCAGAATTTACGCCCCTAAGCGAACTCTTGCCATTGATGCAGCGATCGCACCTAGCAATGGTCATGGTTGTAGATGAGTTTGGTGGAACTGCTGGGTTAGTCACTCTCAAAGATTTAGTAGCTGAAATTATCGGCGATCACTCTGAGGCAGAAAGCACGGAAGAATTGCCAATACAAATTCTGGACGAGCAAACCTTCCTAATCCAAGCCCAAATAGATTTAGAAGAAGTCAATGAACTTTTGGATTTACACTTACCTGTAATGGATGAATACCAAACATTGGGAGGATTCGTACTCTACCAGTTACAAAAAATTCCTGTACAAGGTGAAACCTTCCAATATGAGAATCTAGAGTTAACCGTTGTGTCTGCACAAGGACCGCGCCTACATCAAATTCTTATACATCGCAAAGAAGCAACTGTAACTCAAGGAGGAGATATTTTCCAACCACATATCAAACCAACAATAACCATAACCGATCGTATTCTAGCTCCCGAAGATCTCCAAGAGCTTCCCGAAGCTGCTGCCAAAGAAGTCAAACCCAACTTTGAGGTCAGTCAAGACAACAATATAGCAAAATAGGGAATTGCAAATTATAGAAGCCTCCCTTCTTTTTGGAAGGAAGGCTTTTGATAATTAACCTGGCACCGAGCTATTT
>DNXU01000311.1 GCA_003505715.1 Cyanobacteria bacterium UBA8803
GGTGAGGGGGTGAGGGATGAGAGGGGCTGGGGAGAAAGGTTTGGAGAGATTTCTGGTTTCATTTTTGCGACCATAAGATTAAGTAACGCCAGTCTGCCGCTATTCCTCACCAGTATTAATTAACTCTGAAAGAGAAGTCATTTCCATGTCAATCTCGTTCCTCAACCGCTTGGCTGCCACAATTTTTGGCAAGCTGCGCCTGCGCACCTTACTTTTTATTCCCTTGCTGTTGCAAGTCTTTACTGTAGTGGGGCTTTTGGGATATCTTTCCCAAAAAGAGCTACAGGTGCTCTGGCTGTGTATAAGTGCCTCGATCTTGGCTGCGACAGTTAGCATCCTGATTTGGGGGTGGCTCGTTCAGCCAATAGAGCTATTAAATCGCAAGGTGGGAGCGCTCTCAAGGGGAAAATGGGAACCAATCCCAGAGTTGAAACGATCTGATGCATTGGGGGAACTGGTTAATTCCTTGAATAGGGTGGCAGCTCAACTGCAAGAATTAAAGCAGGAAAATACTGACTTGAAAATCGTGTTGGAAACCTCTACAGAGCATGGTGATACCGTTGCTGATCGCTTATACGATCAGGTGGAAGAGGCAATGTGCCAAAGCGAACGCAGGTTAGCTCAATTCCTCGAAGCAGTGCCAGTAGGTGTCAGCGTGCTGGATCAGTTTGGCAAACTTTACTTTATGAATCAAGCTGCTAAGCAGATTTTTGGCAAAGGTATTGAGCCAGACGTAACGAGCGAGCAATTGTCAGAGGTTTATCAAGTTTATATTGCGGGTACGGAGCGGTTGTATCCTCCAGAAGAATTGCCCATTGCGCGATCGCTTAAGGGTGAAAGCGTTACCGCTGACGATTTAGAAATTCGTCGAGGCGACAGGAGAATTCCCATCGAAGTTTGGACAACGCCTATCTATGACGAGCAAGGCAATATCCTTTATGGCATCAACGCCTTACAAGATATTACCCAACGCAAACAGGCCGATAAACTTGTAGCAGAATATAGCCAAACGTTAGAAAAACAAGTCCGCGATCGCACCCAAGAACTTTCCCAAACCCTGGAACGCCTCCAAAGCACTCAACAGCAGTTGGTTGAGTCGGAGAAAATGGCTGCCTTGGGGAGTTTGGTGGCTGGTGTAGCTCACGAAATCAATACTCCCATTGGTACGGCCATTCTCACCGCCTCCTTCTTGAGTAAAGAAACCCAATCTTTGCTAGCGGCTTGGGCAGAAGGAAACTTAAAACGTTCGGTGTTAAAGGGCTATTTAGACATTGCCAAGGAAAGCAGTGAATTGATTTTGAGAAACCTGGAAAGGGCAGGAGAACTGGTGCAGAGTTTTAAGCAAGTGTCGGTAGATTGCACTAGCCTAGAGAAACGCCCCTTTGCGGTGAAAAATTATCTAGAGGAAGCATTGTTCAATTTAAACCCTCAACTTAAACAGACCAAGCATAGGTTGACTATTGTAGGAGATGAAACCCTTATCATAGATAGTTATCCGGGAGCCCTGTCTCAAGTCGTGACTAATTTGGTACTCAACTCTATTACCCATGCCTATCAACCAGATGAGGGGGGCAACTTACGTTTTCAGGTTATGGGGGATCGGGATAGAGCGATCGTTCAATATACTGATGATGGGTGCGGTATACCAGCCCAGAACCTGGGCAAAATTTTTGAGCCCTTCTTTACCACAGCCCGCAGCCAAGGGGGGAGTGGTTTAGGCTTGCATATTGTCTATAACTTAGTCACCCAAAAACTGCAAGGCACTATCCGCTGTGAAAGCCAACTGGGCGTGGGGACGACGTTCATTATTAACCTACCCTTGGTAATACGTAACCAGTCTGAGGTATGACAAACATCCACAATGAATCTCTCGGGGAGAATGATGATGAATTGATTTTCGAGGATGAAAGTCAACCAGGTTTGGACGATCAAACTCGTCCCGTAACTGGGGCTACCCAAGCTGGAGGAGACTGTTGGCAGATTCTTCTAGTAGATGATGATAGTGAAGTCCACCAAGCGACTAAGCTAGTATTAAAGCGTTTTTCCTTTGAGGGAAAGCCTCTTACATTGATGTCGGCCTACTCTGGAGCCGAAGCCAAGAGCCTGATCGCAACTTATCCGGATATAGCTGTCATCTTTCTGGATGTAGTCATGGAAACCAACGATGCGGGCTTGAGGGTCGCGAAATATATTCGAGAGGTGCTGAAAAATAAGCTAGTACGCATTATTTTAAGGACTGGACAGCCCGGTGAAGCTCCAGAAGAATCGGTAATTTTTGACTACGATATCAACGATTATAATACCAAATTAGAACTAACTCAAACCAAACTATTTACCACCACGATCGCAGCTCTGCGGTCTTATCGCGATGTTCTGGAGGTAGAAAACAGTCGCCGAGAATTGGCAGCTCTTTATAGAAAGTTACAAGAATTTAATCAAGATATAGAGCAATTAGTCACAACTCGCACTCAGGAATTAGAAGAAAAAAATCGGCAACTGCAACAAGAAATTTACGAGCGTCAGTTGTTAGAAGAGCGGCAGCGCACGTCGGAGGGGAAAATCCGTGCCGTCTTTGAGGCGATGACTGACATCGTACTGATTATCGATGCTAAAAAGCAGACTATCGAAGTTGCACCCACCAATCCAGCTCGCTTGTACGAACCTGCGGCTAGTCTCATCGACCGGACTATCGAACAATTCCTGCAAGGTGAAAGATCCCAAAGTTGGTACAACCAAATTCAGTATGTTTTAGAAACACAAAAGACCCTCGATTTTGATTACAGCCTATTCATTGATGACCATGAAGTTTGGTTTACTGCCAGTATTTCCCCTATGCTAGACCATTCAGTCGTCTGGGTCGCTCGCAACATCACTGACCGCCAGCAGGCAATCGTAGACCTGCGCCAGTCAGAAGACAAGTTTGCCAAAGTATTTCGTTCCAGCCCTAGCGCGATCGCAATTACCAGGTTCATTGATAGCACTCATATTGAAGTAAACGATGCCTTCTGTCGGCAGACTGGTTACCAACGTGAAGAGATTGTCGGTTGTACTGCCCTGGCGCTGAATCTGTGGGTCAATATAGAGAGCCAGACCCAAATGTTACAAGACCTGACAGAGAAAGGCACCATTCACAACTATGAATTCAATTTCCGTACCAAATCTGGGGACATCAGAACGGCGCTGCTCTCCGCAGAAATTATCAACCTGCGCGGACAAGATTATTTACTTACCCTGTCTAACGATATTACTGATCGCAAACAAACGGAAGAAGCCTTACGTCAAAGAAATGAAGAGTTAGCTACCACGCTGCAAGAACTCCAACGTACCCAACAAGAACTCATTCACTCTGAAAAAATGGCAGCTCTGGGACAACTGATTTCCGGAGTGGCTCATGAAGTTAATACTCCTTTAGGAGCCATTAGTTCCTCAGTAGATAATATCGCTGATTTCTTCAGTCACCGCCTGGAAGAACTACCTCAATTTTTACAACAACTTTCAAAAGAACGTTACTCTGATTTTTTTACCTTAATCGGTCAAGCAACCCAACAGTCCACCGCATTCTCAGCTAAAGAGAAACGGCAATTTAAAAAGAACTTGATTCGGCAACTGGAACAACAGAGTATAGATAATGCGGACACGATTGCCGATACCCTGGTAGATATTGGTGTTTATGAGGATATTTCACCTTTTTTGCCTCTCCTACAAGACCCAGACAGTTTCACAATCTTAAATACGGCCTATCAACTCGTTAGTTTGCAAAAAAGCACGCAAACTATTAAAACTGCTACAGAACGGGCCGCTAAAGTAGTATTTGCCCTAAAAAGTTATGCCCGTTATGACTCCACGGGAACAAAAGTACTCGCTAACCTTACCGAGGGAATTGAAACGGTATTAACGCTTTATCACAATTACCTCAAACATGGAGTGGAAGTCATTAGAAATTATCCAGCTGATTTGCCACCTATTTTCTGCTATCCGGATGAACTCAATCAAGTTTGGACTAACCTGATTCATAATGCTTTACAAGCAATGGAAAACAAGGGAACGTTGATAATTGACGTGAAGCAGTACGATGGACACCTAAAAGTTAGTATCACCGATAGCGGGAAAGGAATTACTCCAGAAATTATGCCAAAAATATTTGAGCCATTTTTTACTACGAAACCCCTAGGAGAGGGGAATGGTTTGGGATTGGATATTGTTAGGCATATTATTGAAAAGCATGAAGGAAAGATTGAAGTTTCATCAGTGCCCGGTCGAACGACATTTACTGTATTCTTGCCTATGAGTCTAAGTGAGGAATAAAATATCATGCCTAAACCAGTAATTTTATGCGTTGATGATGAAGTAGTAGTTTTAAATAGCCTGAAAATCCAACTGAAAAATGAGTTCGGTGATGCTTACCTTTATGAAGTAGCCGAAAGCGCTGATGAAGCCCTGGAAATTATTCAAGAAATGGAAGAGGAGCAAACCGATATCCTTGTGATTGTTTCTGACTGGTTAATGCCCGGTATTAAAGGAGACGAGTTTTTGCAACGGGTGCATCAAAAATATCCCCATGTGGTTAAAGTCATGCTGACAGGTCAAGCGGATGAAGCCGCTATTGAACGAGCTAAGACCCAAGCCAATTTACATAGTTGTTTGTATAAACCTTGGGATAGAAATGAATTAGTTCAGACTATTAAATCTGGTTTAGAAAAATATGAATAAACCCGTCATTATTTGTGTCGATGATGAGCCAACTATACTGGAAAGCCTGAAAATAGAACTGAAGAGGGCTATGGGAAATGAATATATTATTGAAACGGCAATTGGTGGCGAAGATGCGTTAGATTTATTTACTGATTTGAGAGAGAATGATTATGAAGTTGCTCTAGTTATTTCAGATTATATCATGCCCGATATAAAAGGAGATGAATTACTAAAACAGATTCACGAGTTTGCGCCAGAAACTATTAAAATTATGCTTACAGGCCAAGCCAATCTTGAGGCAGTGGGCAATGCGATTAAACATGCAAGATTATATCGTTATATTGCTAAACCTTGGCATTATGAAGATTTGAAGCTCACCGTAAAAGAAGCAATACGCAGCTATTCTCAAGATAAACAACTTGCCGAGAAAAACAGCCAACTTGAACGGCTGAATCAAGAGCTAGAAAACTTGGTTAAACAACGCACAGCGGCTCTGTTGCAGTCAGAAGAAAAATTTACTAAAGCATTTCTCTGTACACCTCATGCCATAACCATGACCCGACTCAGTAATGGCAGCCATATTGAAGTGAACGATGCCTTTTGTCAGACGACGGGTTACAGCCGCGAAGAAATCATTGGTCGTACTGCTGTTGAGTTGAGTCTCTGGGTAGATCGGGAAAAGCGCGATCGCCTATTTCAGTTATTACAAAAGAGCACTACAGTGCGCAACTATGAATTTGAGTTTCGCACCAAGTCAGGTGAAATCAGAACAGCTTTGTTATCTGCTGAAATTCTCGACCTCGATGGTCAAACCTGTCTCATTTCCGTTAGTCAAGACATTACCGAGCGCAAGCGAGTAGAGGAAGCTTTACAAGCATCAGAAGCAGAACTGCGCAGTCTATTTGCCGCCATGACTGACCTGATCGTGGTTTTTGATGCCCAGGGACGCCATCTCAAAATTGCACCTACCAATCTAAACCTATTATATCAACCTATTGCTGAAATGCTGGGTAAGACCTTGCATGAGGTTTTTCCCAGTTCCCAAGCGGATATCTTGCTCGATCGCATCCGATGCACTTTAGCCACTCAGCAGACTCAAGATATTGAATACAGCATAAGTATTAACGGGACGGAGCGGTGGTTCAGTGCCAAAATTTCCCCCCTTTCTTCAGAGTCAGTCATTTGGGTAGCAAGAGATATTAGCGATCGCAAAGAAGTAGAGCTAGCTCTGCAAAAGGCGAAAGAAGCCGCTGATGCTGCTAACCGTGCCAAAAGCCAATTCCTATCTAATATGAGCCACGAGCTGCGCACTCCTCTCAATGCTATCATCGGCTTTTCCCAGCTACTCGTGCGCGACTCATCGCTCAAGTCAGAACAACGGGAAAATGTCAGAATCATTAGCCGCTCTGGAGAACATTTACTAGAACTCATCAATAATGTTTTGCAACTGTCCAAAATCGAGATCGGTCAGGTCACTCTCAATAAAAATAGCTTTGACCTGTATCGTCTGCTGGATACTCTGCAAGACATGTTCAAGTTACCTGCCCAAAATAAGAGCTTGCAATTAGTCTTTGATTACGACTCCACCCTGCCGCAATATATCCAAACTGACGAGATTAAGTTGCGTCAAGTCTTGATTAACATCCTGGGCAACGCGATCAAATTTACATCTGAGGGTGGTATCACGTTACGAGTGAAAGGGGGAATTAGCGGTGAGGAAGAAGAGGGGAGCAGCAAGAGGGATAAAGAAAATTTTGACTCTCCCTTGTTTCCCCCTGCTCCCAGTGCCCCAGTCCCTAACCCCTGCTCTCTCCTCTTTGAAATAGAAGATACCGGACCCGGTATTGCTCCAGAAGAAATAGATATCTTGTTTGAAGCCTTTGTCCAAACTGAAACAGGCCGTAAATCCTTAGAAGGAACGGGTCTAGGTTTACCTATTAGCCGACACTTCGTACAATTGATGGGGGGGAACATCACCGTTAACAGTACTCTGGGTAAGGGCACAGTTTTTCAATTTGGTGTCGAGATCGGCTTAGCCCAGGCTGCTGAAATTGAGACACCCCAAGCACCCCGTCAGGTCATTGGTTTAGCAGCTGAGCAACCTGAATATCGCATCCTCGTAGTTGACGATCGCCTGGAGAGCCGCCTGTTACTGGTTAAACTGCTAAAATCTGTAGGCTTTTTGGTGCGCGAAGCCGAAAATGGTCAACAAGCTATAGACTTGTGGGGTAGTTGGGAACCCCACCTCATCTGGATGGATATGCGGATGCCAGTAATGGATGGGTATGAAGCCACTAAACACATCAAGGCTCATTTGAAGGGTCAGGCCACAGTCATATTAGCCCTAACCGCCAGTGCTTTTGAGGAGGATCGCTCGGTTGTCTTATCCGCTGGCTGTGATGATTTCGTGCGCAAGCCTTTCCGAGAACAGGTTATTTTTGACAAAATGGCCCAATACCTAGGGGTACGTTATCGCTATGAAGAGCCGACCTCATCCAGCGAGACATCATCAGGGAGATCCACTCCCTTGCCATCTCAACCTCTGACAGGTGACGCCCTCAAGCTGATGCCTGCTGAGTGGATTGAGGAGCTATATCAGGCTGCTAATTCGATTGATAACGACCAGCTTTTCCATCTCATCGCTCAAATCCCCCCTACCCACACAGCTCTAGCCAAAGCCCTAGCGGATTTAGTCCATAACTTCCGTTGCGATCGCATTATCGATTTAATTGAAGAAGTTAGAAATTAGAAATTGGTGATTGGTGATTGGT
>DNXU01000482.1:0-13359 GCA_003505715.1 Cyanobacteria bacterium UBA8803
GGGTGAGGGGGGGAGGAGGGGAGGGGGGGAAAGGGATATTGGGTTGGCGTTTATAGTACTTATGTACTATAATAAGGTTGTCTAAGATTGTACCGGAATTTATATGAGCGTCTTGGAGTAGTAAACCATGGCTTGGAAACCAGGACAGAAGTTACAGCGTAGTAAGTACGCGATCGAGAAAGTGCTGGGGCAAGGTGGCTTCGGTATTACGTATCTGGTTAAGGACAGACAGGGCAATCCCTTCGTCATCAAAACCCTTAATGATTATCTGGAACGCCAGTACAACTTTGCCAAATATCAGCAGGATTTTATCAACGAAGCACTCCGCCTAGCCAAATTCCGCCATCCTCATATTGTGCGGGTTGATGAAATCATCCAAGAGGGCGAACAGTGGTGTATGGTGATGGAATATATTGATGGGGAAAATTTAGCCCATTGGGTTTGGCATCAAGGGATGTTGCCAGAGTTGGAGGCGTTGCGATACATTCAGCAGGTTGGGGAAGCGCTGACGCTGGTTCACAACAGTGGGTTGCTGCATCGGGATATCAAACCGCTCAATATTATGATGCGCAAAAGTTCTTTAGATGCTGTCCTGATTGACTTTGGCATCGCTCGCGAGTTTACTCCAAATTTAACTCAAACCCATACCCAGTCTTTATCTGAGGGTTTTGCCCCTATCGAGCAGTATGACTGGCGAGCCAAACGAGGTGCTTATACGGATATTTATGCCTTAGCAGCAACCCTGTATTCTCTGTTAACCGGAGAAATTCCTATGCCTTCACCCATGAGAGCTTATGGCATGGAATTAGCACCACCCAAGCGAATTAATCCCCAAATTAGCGATCGCGTCAATCAAGCCATCCTCCAAGGCATGGCACTCAAACCTGAAGATCGCCCCCAGTCTGTACCGGAATGGCTGGCAATGTTAGATAATACTCCTGTGATGCCGGGACTCTCTCCAGGAGATTATGTGAGACTGCGCAGTTTATTAGCTGCTGAGGCATGGCAAGAGGCAGATAAAGAAACAGCTGCACTCATGCTTAAGGCATCAGGTCGAGAAGGCTGGTTGAGAGTTGCCGATATTGAAAAGTTTCCGGCTCAAGAGCTAAAAATTATTGACCAAATCTGGAGAGAGTACAGTGGCGATTGCTTCGGTTTAACGGTACAAAAGCGGATCTGGCATAGTCTAGGAGATATTAAACAGACAGATTGGCAGGCTTGGTGTAGTTTTGGCGATCGCGTGGGATGGCGTTGGAAAGGGAACTGGGTGTCTCACGACCGTCTTAACTTTACCCCAGATGCACCCCTAGGGGAACTGCCATCCTTGGTTGTCTCGGATAGTTTTAGGTTGCGCCAGCAGGAGTCTGTTGTGTCTTTGTTATCGCGCCGGGATTTGGAGTGATTATCTAGAAGACCCAACTCCCTAATTCGGGGGGAGCTAAACTTTCAGGGCTTACGCAACTACCCTTCGGCTATGCTCAGGGTCAACCCCATATATAGTGGTCATGGTGCGTGAGCTACCGCATAACGCACCCTAAAAAGACTAAATCTATATAATAAGGATCTGAACCGATCTGCAACGCCAAATGACCACCTTTCCCCGCCGCTACCACATCACCACTTTCGGCTGCCAGATGAACAAGGCAGATTCCGAACGTATGGCTGGCATTTTGGAAGATATGGGGTTCGAGCGATCGGAAGACCCTAATGAGGCTAACTTGATACTTTATAATACCTGCACGATTCGGGATAACGCTGAGCAAAAGGTTTATTCTTACCTCGGCAGGCAGGCCAAGCGCAAGCACGAAGAACCCGACTTGACCTTGGTAGTTGCTGGATGCGTGGCGCAGCAGGAGGGAGAAGCACTGCTGCGAAGGGTGCCGGAACTGGATTTAGTGATGGGGCCGCAACATGCCAATCGCTTGCAAGATTTACTAGAGGTGGTGTTTGATGGCAACCAATTGGTAGCTACCGAACCCATTCATATTGTTGAAGATATTACCAAACCTCGCCGCGATAGCAGCGTGACGGCTTGGGTGAATGTAATTTACGGCTGTAACGAGCGCTGCACTTACTGCGTGGTGCCTAACGTGCGAGGCATAGAGCAATCTCGTACTCCAGAAGCAATTCGTGCTGAGATGGAGCAACTGGGACAGCAAGGTTACAAGGAAGTTACCTTACTGGGTCAAAACATTGATGCCTACGGTAGGGACTTAGCAGGAAGTACCGAGTCTGGGCGTCACCAGCATACCTTGACGGATTTACTCTATGAGGTTCACGATGTACCGGGAATCGAACGCATCCGCTTTGCTACCAGTCATCCTAGGTATTTCACCGAACGCCTGATCCGCGCCTGTCAGGAGTTGCCGAAGGTGTGCGAGCATTTCCACATCCCCTTCCAATCGGGAGATAACGACATCCTCAAGGCGATGGCACGAGGTTACACTCAGGAGAAATATCGTCGCATTATCGATAAAATTCGGGAGTACATGCCGGATGCTTCGATTAGTGCCGATGCAATTGTCGGGTTTCCTGGGGAAACGGAACAACAGTTTGAGAATACCTTAAAGCTAGTGGCAGATATTGGCTTTGACCAGCTCAATACTGCGGCGTACTCTCCCCGTCCCGGCACTCCGGCAGCACTGTGGGAGAATCAGGTAAGTGAGGAAGCCAAAAGCGATCGCCTCCAACGTCTCAATCATTTAGTGGCAACCAAGGCAGCAGAGCGATCGCAACGTTATTGGGGTAGGCTGGAAGAAGTGCTGGTGGAAGACCAAAATCCCAAAGACCCAACTCAGGTGATGGGACGAACGCGGGGCAACCGTCTCACCTTCTTCACAGGCGACATTAATGAGCTTAAGGGACTGGTTGTGCCCGTTCAAATTACAGAAGTGCGAGCGTTCAGCTTGACGGGTCAACCGATGTTTTTGTGAGGGATGAGGGATGAGGGGAAGAATTAATTTTTATTCTTGTAGAGACGTTCCGCTGGAACGTCTCTACTCTACTTGAGGGTTTTAAAAAAAATTTCGCTCAAAGTTAAACCCAGACCTATATCGTCCACTTGACGAGGTGGCTCGACTTAGGTTAATTTTAGGTTAACTAAAAGTTAAATGAAGTTTAGATACACTGCATATATATCCAAAATTAAGCCAATCAAAATTTAATTTTCTGATTGCGCATCAGCTAGGAAAGGGATGCATATTTCAATCTAACTTCATAGGCAATTAGTAAGGACTGAGATAGCAGGTATCTCAAGCTAGCTTTACCTAGCAAAGGCATTTTCAGGCTTTTTAAAGATCAGCTGATATGCCAGTTTTAGCGTGAAGTTCTAAAACATCTGTTCAGTAATCGCCGTGCATTTACCGTGTATTAGTTCAGTGTTCATGATCAAGGGTTGGAACGCCGGAACTTACACAAAATTAACTAGCTGCCTCCTAGCCTCTCAATTTTAGGTGCTTGGGAGCAAGCTTGCAATCGCTATCTTGTTGATTTCTTGAAGTGCCATCTGACTCCTCATCAAGTACTCAAAGTATCAGTAACTGCTAGAAGGATAAGCGGAGAATGTTAAAAGCAAATAGGTATAATAATAAGGGATATCTAAGCCAGTTTTGGCACGATCAAATCAAACCATTGTTACCAGCTATTTTTGTTGTCTATGTGCCATTATTTATCCTGCTTTTAATCTTAAGAGTCCAAACAGCAATACCTGTACCTTATCTCACCCGCGATCCAGTAGCAATCTTTGAGGCACCCTTTTATTTGGGAGCTATTTCTAACCTGGGTATATTATTTTGGTGTTCGGCAGCCGCTATTTGTTTATTCTGTTGCGTAGTGCTAAAAAAGCTAGATAAGCATAAAGAGCTTAAAAGCTTTTTTCTAATGTCAGGTTTGATAAGTTCGGTTTTTTTGATAGATGATTTTTTCCTTTTTCATGATGATGTATTTCCTAAACGCTTACATTTTCCTGAAGAAATTGTAGTTCTTCTTGAAGGGTTAATGGTTTTGGCTTACTTGGTGAGGTTTAGAAAAAACATTTTGAATGACAATTTTATATTTCTTCTCTTTGCCTTAATGTTCTTTGGGTTTTCAGCAGGTCTCGATCAGAGTTTTTATGTTGCCTACAAGGTAGATCAGTTGCTGGGTCAAGATAGTGAATATTTTGTGGAAGATGGTTTGAAATTACTAGGAATTGTCAGCTGGTTTATGTATTTGGCAATAATTTCTGTTAAAAATATGCTATTATTACTGATGAAAGATTGATACTAGAAACTAGTAGAAGTTAGCAATACCAGGTAGTTGAAGGTTTTGGTCGAACAGGAAAGAATTTTGAATGTCTACCATTCGGGTAGGGAGGTTTGTCGTGGCAGGTAGGGCATCTTGGGTAGGTAGTTGTAGGGTGTAAGTACCGATAGGAACTCCATCTAAGCGGTAGAGGCCAAATTGATCGGTAACTGTGGATTTCACTGGTTTGCCACTGGCGTTAATTAGTTCTACCGTTACTCCTGGAATTGGCTTCGATGCGACATCGGTGACTCGACCTGCTAAACCAAATTCTGCTCTAACGTCAAAATTAAATTGAGTGATAGCGGCAGCAGCGACTTCAGCGGTTAGGGTATTCTTCACGGGGGAAAGTTCAAAGGGGAGATTTTCAGGATCTAATTCCACTAGATAAACCCCTTCTGGCAGGTTGCCGATGAAAAAGTTGCCTTCGCTATCGGTTGTTGTTGTTCGAGTTTGGCTGCCGCGACTGATCCGGATCGTAACGCCATCTAAGTTAAAGTTGGGTAGTTTTGCTCCCTCTTCGAGTTGAATTTTGCCTGCGATCGCACCCTGCGTTTGTCCGATACTACTAGTGCTAGCTGGAGTGAAGCTGCCCTGAGAGTAGTTTAAATCGGTGACTAAACCAATCGTTAAGGTATTATCATTAAATCCGTCAATACCAGTGCTATTACCAGAGGGTAAGCCTTGATACTGGATGCGGGCAAGTACCCCTGGCATTACTTCCATACTTGCACCAGCAATTAAGCCGACTTGTCCTTCTCTCATAGCAAGTCCTAAGTTGAGACTAGGACTCCTCAAGCTTTTGCCCGTGCGCGAAATTGTGGCATAGTAACGAGGGGCCAACTCACCACCAAAGTTACTGCCTAGGGAGACCTGGTATCGAGGGCTTAAGCGATAGGTAAAGTCTAGCAGGGAGGCATCCCCCACAGTTGTATTGAAGGTGAGGCGCATATCGCGAGTAACTTGAAAGAAGGAGTCGAATAAATAGTCTCCATCGAGATCCGGTCTTCCCATCAACGACAAACCCCGAAATGGTTGCCAGAAAAAGCTAGGCAAAATGTAGTTAGTGGAAGTGTCTTCGTCCTGACGGCTGCGGGCAATTAGTCCTAAGCGCAAATTATTGCTAACTTTATAGCTAATATCTAAGCTATGGTTAAAGCGATCGCCTGATTCTCGGTTCGGGTCATACCCTGCTGGAAACAGCTGAGAATTTCCGACAATGCGCAAGTCCCCACTCTGAAATTCCAAATCTGCCGTATACCCTACTTTCCCGTTAGAAAGACCAACACCTGCTGCCAAGATCAGGGGATCGGCGACTCGCCAAGTAAAGCCTCCTTCTGCTTGAAAAGTATCGGGATTTTTCTGTAGTGCTGCTTCTAGGGTGAAATTTTCCGAAATTCCTTGCCGCCACTGATAAAAGGCGACAAGATCGCCTGCTTCCCTAGAACTGAAACTACCCAACCCAGAAATATCTCGCACCAAGCTGCCACTTACTCCCACCCCGGCTAGGTGAATGGCTTTGCCGGGAGGTAATAATAAATCGGAAGTACTGAGGGTGGAGGAACGGATCTCGATCGGCACTTCCAAGTTATTGCGATCGTAAATAAACACCTCAACCTGACTGGCCTGACCTGAAGGCGTACTGACATCTAAAAACTCGTATTGTCCATTCAGTGCAACTTGCTGTTGAGCTACGACAATGCCATTAATCCTTAACTGTACGATACTAGCAGGTGGCGCTTCACCTCGAAACGTTTTCAGAGGTGCAGATCGTCTCGGCAAAAGAGCAGAAGCGCTAAATCCTTGGGAAAATTGCTCTGAAGATAGGTTAGTCCAAGCCAATTGACCTCCTGTGAGGTCAATGCCACTTAGTAAAGGATGCAGTCCAACCTGCTGCCGACCCACCTGATACCGCAAATTGCCATCGCGCTTAAACCAGAAGTATTCCGTAATATCTGGTGCATTGACAAAATCATTGTTGACTCGAATGCGCCAAGATCCTCCTGCTAAGCGCCCGCCTAAGGTTGTAGAACTGTAGTAACGTTGACTATTGCTGCCTGTTTGACCGCCAAAATTGCTAGTAAAATTTAATTCTTGCCTCAGAGTTGAAAAACTTGTGCTAGGGGGTTGGAATTCTGGTTCTAGTTCATGGGTTATGGGTGAAGGTTTGCTACTAGTCCTGCGCCAAGGCGGATCGATAATCAAAGCCAGCTCTGATTGGTTAAATTCAATGTTAGTTGCTAGTTTGTCTTTGATTAAATTCTCGCTAATATACTGGACACCGTTGATTTGTTTTAAATCAGAATCTGCTAAATCGACTGTTCCTAACGGTGTATTTATTTTTAAGATATTATCTACTTTTCCAATACTAAATCCGGTAATTTCCGAGAAAGCTTCTAGCGGAATCAGGAAAGTATTTTGCTCTTGTAAAACTTCTAGAGCGCCTACTTCTCGTTTGTTGATAATAACTCCGACCAGTAAGGGGTCTGTAGTTGATCTGTTAAGCTGAGGGGGAAGGTTAAGAGAAGTTCTGTCTGGGGTAGTAATCTCTCCTTTAACCGATTCAAGGGGTGAATTGATATTCTGGGGCGTATTTGATAAGGCTGCATCAGTAACCAAAATATGGAGAGAAGAATGAGGCGGAGTAGCACGGTAATTAGAAAGAGTTTTCGGTTGCACTGATGGGACAGTTGCATTAATATTCTCCGACGCATCGGATAAAGCTGTATCAGAAGCTGTACTCGTCTGAGAAAAATTACTGGCAGAGTTGGCAAGAGTTTCTGACGGTAGGGGGTTAGCATTAACTGCTGCGACTGGAATAGTCGCTATTACAGTTAGTAACGCCACTAAAGTATTAATACACATCCGTAGTATAAACATAATCTTGCCAAATAGATAGGGAATAACTCGACAAAATAGGGAGAGGGAGTAAAGGAGTGAGAAGGTGATGGATGCTCAATTACCCTTCGGCTACGCTCAGGGTAAACCTATTACCAATTACCCATTACCAATTACCCATTACCTATTACCAATTACCCATTACCTATTACCCATTCCCGACTTTCAAGCTAGCGATCGCAATTACTGGGGAGAAGCAGAAACAGTACCTCCTGGAACTGTAAAGGGAATACCTCGATCTAGTGGCACGCCGCTTAATTCTCCATTCATATCCAGCACGTAATTACCAGGGGGTAATTGCTTAGAAATATTCAAAAGAATTTGACGCTCAGTATCTGGTAAAACAGGAGTTGACGGTAATGGACCAGCGTCTAACACCATCTCCGGTATCTTGGCATCGGGACTGCCAAGGTTAGCAATAGGTTGGGTTTCGCTGGCTCCCGGATAGCGATCAGCAGGCCAAACTGCATATTGACCTTTCATCCGCACATGAGCCGTTCCGGCACTGGAAACATCAAACACAGCTGTCACTGAGTCAGATGTCGGCTTCACTTCAATAGAATTGATGACGCCTTTGCGTTCCACTTCACCGAAGTAGGCATAGACAGTCACGCCAAAACGTCCCACACCTTGAACCGAGCCAGTAGAATTTTCAGGAGGAACTTCTTGCAGGAAAATCATGGCTCGCTTTTCGCCTACTTCCGGCTGAACGCGAGGCCGAATGGAGAAACGCACCACTTGACTTTGACCCGGAGGGATAATAATTCGTGAGGGGTTGAAAACTATCCAGCGATCCAGAGATTGTTCTGTGGGTTCTACTACTTGTACCTCATTATTCTCATCAAGTACCCAATTATTAACGTAAACTTGGATTTCTAAAGGCTCCGAGCTAATATTCATCACTCGAATCGATTGATTAGAGGATTGGGAGGAGTTCATGTCAATTTCTAGCCGAGGCGGACTGACTCCTATTTCCATGGCTGTCACTGGAGCAGTTGTTAAAGCCAAAATTCCCAGCAAAGCGAGGGTACTAGTCAAAAAATTGGGCATGGAATTGGATATCGTTGATAGGGATACAAAAATTTAAGGCCCGGTAACCGTTATGGTTAATGTCCCTTTATACTTGCCTGCAAC
This sequence comes from Cyanobacteria bacterium UBA8803, assembly GCA_003505715.1. GTDB lineage: Bacteria > Cyanobacteriota > Cyanobacteriia > Cyanobacteriales > Coleofasciculaceae > UBA8803. The sequence goes on from DNXU01000482.1 coordinate 8,314, forward strand.
TCGAGCAAACGTTGGATCTAAAACGAGACGCACCCCTCCCTCTACTAGGGCAGTATCTGGGTCTTGAGAGACCACCGTAAGTGGGAGGGATTGTAAATTTACAGTAATTTCTGAACTGGAATTATCGATGCTGCTAAGTTTACTAAAATTGCCGTTAGCTCCTTGCAAGTCATAGGTAATATGGAGAGAATCTGGACTTTCACTTGTAGGAATCTGCATCCGCCACAACCCTGGCAAGTCTCGAGTAATTTGGGGGTTGAAAGGGAGAGGTAATCCCGTAAGTTCTTCAGCTGTCGCAACAGTCTGACTATTCGAGCCTGAGAGAATTTCAGCAGCTGAGATAGCAGGGACGGTAACCTGCGGTTCAATGGATATGCGATAGATTTCTTCGTCTATGAGTTCCCCCCAAGCATCAGACTGAAGCAGACAAAGAGAAGCCGCTACTATGCCCAGAACGCTCAAATAGGATTGCAGCTTAATTAGTATTTTCATACTCTTCTTTAGAATGAAAATTTCCGTCCTCCTCTCCCCATTTCCGATTAAGGGAGAGATGCCGTAATATTCACCCCAGTTTCAGGATTGGAGTGGACACCCGCAGCTATTACGCCTGCAAGGTTAAGCCTCACCGAGAGAGTACCCGTTGCCGGATTAGCAAGACCAGGTGCAGGGAAATTAGGGTTGCTGACTTGGGGCGACATCATAGTTACTACAGAACCAGAATCGGCATTGATCAAGGCACCAACCACGCCAGGAATTCTAGCTGAAACTGTTACGGTGCCCGTATTCCCTATTCCCCACACGGCATAAGCAGGTCCAGGAGTTGTCCAGGTTATGGTACTGGTACCGAAAGGATTGAAAGGAGAGGCAGTGTTCAAACCATCGTTCAAGTTGGTGTCTTGGTCAGAACCTGCAAGTCCACCACCACTTGATGCTAGAGTTGCCCCATTAGCTGCTGTAGTACCAGCAACAGTATGTGTGGTAACTTGATTGGGGTCTATTTTAATGGGGATGGTTCTAAAGGTACGGAGGTAGATAACTTTGGGAAAATTAACATCAACAGCAGTCTGTGTGGTTACAGTTTGAGCCTTGGTTGAGGTAGAGAATAAGGCGCTACCTAGAGCAGCTGTAGCGATGAAGATCGTAGTTTTGAGAGATTTTTTCATGATGCTTCGCTATCTAGAGTGTGAACATTGGGGGGGTTTAGGTATCAGCAATCTGCTAGCAGATTGCTGATATTAGGACAGCTTTTCGTAAATTAGTAGTGAAATTCTTGACTGGTGAAACAATCTTTTGGCAAGGGCGGGTTTAGCAGGTCATTTTGTATGCAGATGACTATTTTTGATGCAAACCAGCCCCTACAGCAACACCCTTTCTGAAGAAAGAAATAGCTTGGTAAGTTTGTAAACTCCCCTGCCCAGCACTAAAAAACAATCCTGGCAGGAATTGGGCGAAGCCAAAACTATAATTCAGCTGAATGCAACTTAGGGAAGAGCAGCTGTGATACCAACGGTAGTCGCAGGATCGGAGTGCTTACCTGCCAAGGTTACGTTGGCAAGGTTAAGTTTGAGACTGAGATTCCCTGTTGCAGGAGTAGTAAGACCAGGTGCTGGGAAACCAGTATTGCTAACAGTAGGCTCTGACATAGTTACTGTAGACGCCCCATTTTCTAAAGTGCCATCGCCAGTAATCCCAGCTGTTACAGTTACCTGATCGCCAAGCGCTCCAATCCCCCAAACAGCATAGGCTGTAGGGATAGTCTTAGGTACAATACCCTGGTTTCCAAAGGGAGAGTTTATATCCAAACCGTTGCTAAAATCAGTGTCTTGATCGGCACTTGCAAGTCCAGCACCACTTGCTGTTAGAGTACCTGGTCCAGTCGTACCGGGAATAGCACCAGCCATTTGAATATCAGCTGGTGTAATGTCAATGCCAATTTTCTGGAAGGTACGCAGGTAAATAACTTTGGGAAAGGTAACTTCAACTTGAGTTTGGGTTGTTGCTGTTTGAGCTTGAGCAGGAGCCAAGATGAAGGTGCTGCTCAGAGCGGCTGTGCCTAGGATTGTAGCGGCGGTCAGAATCTTTTTCATATTTAGAAAATTCCTGTGGTGATTGCAGTGGTTGGCAGACTGGGTTAGTTCATTAAGCCACTTGACTTACATCCTGACCGATAGCTAGCAAGCGGGGCTTCAGAAAAATTACCGAATTTTTTAATAATCCTTTTGAGCTGAGTTATTAGTTATTACTTACTGATTGTGGATGAATCTAACTAGGGCTTGCTGCACAAAGGGACAATCCTTAGCCATCAATACTTTGAGGCACCTTGACAGTTGCTGCATGTACCCGAAAATTTGGTAAAATCCGTCAAAACCCTTGTACTTGCACCAGGGCAAATGTACCGAAAACTTGAATCAACCCCGACCCCACCGTCCAAGTTCGAGTTACCCTTTGAGGGAAAGTTATCACAGGATAACCGTTGGGTAATCATGGCTGATTTGGTTCCTTGGGAGGAATTTGAACAGGAATATGCCCAAAACTTTTCTGTTGAAATGGGTGCGCCAGCTCTACCCTTTAGAGTAGCATTGGGTTCATTAATAATTAAGGAAAAATTAGGAATAAGTGATCGAGAGACGGTAGAACAGATAAAAGAAAACCCGTATCTACAATACTTTATAGGGAGAAGTGCTTACAGTAATGAAGCCCCATTTGACTCATCACTGCTGGTAAGGTTTAGGGAAAGAATAACAGGGAATCTAGTCAACCAAGTGAATGAAAGAATGGTGAAAAAGAGTCAGTTAGAGCCGGAGTCAGAATCTAAAAAAAAAAGCTCAGAAACAGAAAGCCAAGAAAAAAGAGAGTTAGCGAATCGAGGTCAATTAATCCTTGATGCAACGGATAAAAAAACAACTGCAATATATAAAGAGAAACTTGGGGAGCATAGACCAGCTAATCGAGGCGGGGGCGTCTCTGGAGAGTTTGAGCAACGCCCAATATAAGAGCTTACTGGTTGTTAGGGAAGTCTACCGCCAGCAAGAATGGATGTACTCAAAGAAAGTCCAGAGAATAGACGACAGAATAGTAAGTTTAAGTCAACCCCATATCCGTCCAATAGTCAGAGGGAAAGTGGGAACCCCTGTAGAGTTTGGAGCCAAGCTATCGGCAAGTGTAAGAGATGGATATGTATTTTTAGACCGTATAAGCTGGGATAACTTTAATGAAGCCGGAGATTTAAAAGCTCAAATAGAAGCTTATTATAGTTATACAGGAGTGTATCCAGAATCTGTTCATGTTGATAGAATCTATCGCACCAGAGAGAATCGAGCCTTCTGCCAAGAAAGAGGAATTAGAATCAGTGGACCGCCTTTAGGAAGACCCCCAGCCAATATCAGCATAGAATTGAAGAAACAAGCCCAAGAAGACGAGAGAATTCGTAATACTATTGAAGGCAAATTTGGAATATCAAAACGTAGATTGACGCTGAGTCGCGTCATGGCTAGACTTCCTCATACTTCAGAAACAGCTATTGCTATCACTTTTTTAGTCATGAATCTGTCTACCCTGCTACGGCAGGTTTTTTGTCTTTTTTTGTGCTTCAAACTCTCAGAAAGTCTTTTGCGGTCATCACTTATTATTAAAAGTTATCATCCGGGGAGTTATTAACAATAACCGCTCATCCTTGCTTCGGGATTAAATAACTAATTAATCCATCATTTGTTTTTGCCGACTTATTCAGCAAGCCCTAACTATCCATCCCATCTGTGATACATAAAAAAACACGCTAAAGGGCTGGTAGGGGTGAAGCATTGGGGTAGCTAACTCCGTAAAAATACCACCCCATCCCCCCCAAATCTGGGGAGAGTTATACTAAGCCTAGTCGTGGAGACGTTCCACCGGAACGTCTCTACCACTCTGAAAAAGGGGGTATTAAATCCAGATACCGATTACCGATTACCAATTACCAGGTATAGTCAACCTTTTACACCACTGCTACTATCGGTTGGTACGATATAACGTTGCATGAATACGAAGAACAGAAGTACAGGAATAATAGAAATTACTGACCCAGCAGCAATGAGACGCCAATCTAGAGAGAATGTACCTGCTAGAGTAGCGACACCCAAAGGTAGGGTATAATATTCAGGTCGATCTAGGACAATTAAAGGCCAGAGAAAGTCACTCCATGAGCCAATAAATACGAATATCGCTAGGGTGATCAGTGCTGGACGAACGCTGGGAAGCATCACATGCCACCACAAACCTAGTTCAGTACAACCATCTATCCTGGCTACTTCTGCCAATTCCTTAGGAACCCCTTGAAAGGCTTGCCGCAATAAGAAAATGCCAAAGGCAGAAGCTAAATTGGGAAGAATCAAGCCGAGGTAGGTATTTCTTAAACCCAGCTGTACCGTCAAGATGTACAGAGGAATCATCACGATTTGGAAGGGAATCATGATCGTGGAGACGATGCCAGCAAAGATTAAATCACGACCCTGAAAATCTAGCCGTGCTAGGGGGTAAGCCGCTAAGGAACAAAACAACAGATTTAAGCTAACTGTGAGAACGGCAACAACAGTACTATTAAACAAATATCTGCCAAAGGGGTTAGTCTCCCAGACTCGCACAAAGTTTTGAAAAGTAGGCTGACTGGGTAAGAGTTGGGGGGGGAACGCAAAGATATTTTCCGTTGCAGACTTCAAAGACGTACTAATGAGCCATAGAAGAGGCAAGAGCATCACAAACGCGATCGCTCCCAAAAGCACATATATCCCCCAATTTTTCCCCATCCCTCTTCCCAACCGCATTTTATATTTAACAATCACCAATCACCAATCACCAAACCCTTATCTGTACAAACAGCCTGTAGCGGTTTATCCCAAGAGTCTATAGGAAGTTCAGGCAAGTAAGCAAACTCAAATACAATTCCTATGGTAGGTTTAGATGCCCATTCCCTAGAACTCAGCAGGCGATCGTAAAATCCCCCACCATAACCCAAGCGATATCCACGGACATCACAAGCAACAGCAGGGACAAGAATTAAATCTACCTCAT
>DNXU01000482.1:13527-13765 GCA_003505715.1 Cyanobacteria bacterium UBA8803
TTCTTGGCGAAAACTGAAATAAGCGAGGATGGTTTTTGATTGAGCAAATAGGGGTGAGGATTGGAGGTGGCTACAGATGCGATCGCTCTTTGAGCGCCACTCTGCCACCGGCATGGCTTGCCGCTGGTTCAGGAGTACCCGACGTAATAGAGTTTTACTAGGCAATTGTTCCACAGAAGCAGCCTACACCAGCACCCATGAACATGAAAACCTATTCCTCTCATCCCTCATCCCTCAT
>DNXU01000482.1:13814-18823 GCA_003505715.1 Cyanobacteria bacterium UBA8803
TCCCTCATCCCTCATCCTTATTTTCATTTTCCTCTTATGGCATTGTAATTTTCTAGAAACCATTGGTAAGTCAGCTCGATACCTGCCTTTAAGGATGTTGCCGCTTCCCAGCCTGCGGCCTTTATTTTAGATACATCTAACAGCTTGCGGGGAGTTCCATCTGGTTTAGAGGGATCGAATTTTAACTCTCCTTCATAACCAACGATGGCTTTGATTAAAAGCGCTAGTTCTTTTATGGGAGTATCTTCCCCTGTTCCCACATTAACAAATTCTATATCGTTATAATTTTGCATCAAGAAAAGTAAAGCTTTAGCCAAATCTTCTATATAGAGAAATTCTCTCATTGCTGAACCTGTTCCCCATATTTCCACATGACTGGCGTTGTTAATTTTGGCTTCATGGGTTTTTCTAATTAAAGCGGGCAGTACGTGGGAATTAGCCAGATCGAAATTGTCGTTTGGGCCGTAAAGATTGGTCGGCATAGCCGAGATGAAATTCACTCCATACTGACGGCAATAATTTTCGCAAAGTTTTATACCAGTTATTTTGGCGATCGCATAAGGTTCGTTCGTTGGCTCTAAAAAGCCCGTGAGCAGATGTTCTTCCTTCATCGGCTGCGGGCAAAATTTTGGATATATACAGGAAGAACCCAAAAAAAGCAGTTTTTTTACCTCGTACAGATAAGCACTATGAATAATATTTGATTCAATCATTAAGTTATCATAGATAAACTCAGCACGGTAAATGTTGTTAGCGTTTATACCACCCACTCTTGCCGCTGCTAGAAAAACGTAATCAGGGCGTTCTGCCGCAAAAAAACTTTCAACTTCCGTTTGTCGTCTCAAGTCAAGTTCTTTGCTAGTTTTCAGAACAAGATTGTTATAACCGTTTTCCTGCAATGTTTTAACGATGGCACTACCTACTAAGCCGCGATGGCCTGCTATGTAGATTTTCGATTCTTTTTGCATAACCAATTCTGCTAGTTCTTTGGTAATTGGTGATTGGTGATTGGTAATTGGCAATTGGTAATTGGTAATTGGTAATTGGTAATTGGTAATTGGCAATTGGTAATTGGTCAGCAATTTTTTGCCAATCACCAATCACCCATCACCCATCACCCATCACCCATCACCCATCACCATGTAACACAAGATAAATTTTATCCCAGATAACCAGAAGACCCGATCAATCAACCATGCTGCCTACACCCTGGCGGATATACGCAGGATCTTGTAATCGTTTTGCATCCTGGTCTTGGGAAGAAGGCAAACCTTGGGGAGAAGACAAACCCAAGACTTGGAGATCCGCGTCTACCATAAGAGTGACCAACTGTTCAAAAGTCACCGAAGGTTCCCAACCCAGCTTCTGCTTGGCTTTGGCAGGGTCACCAATAAGTAAATCCACCTCAGCAGGACGCAGATAGCGCTCGTCAAACTCCACGTAGTCGTGCCAATTGAGATCGACATAACCAAAAGAAATATCCAGAAATTCCCGAATTGAATGGGTTTCACCCGTAGCCACGACGTAATCGTCCGCTTCCTCTTGTTGCAGCATCAGCCACATTGCCTTAACGTAATCCTTGGCGTAACCCCAATCTCGCTTAGAATCTAGATTACCGAGGTAGAGTTTTTTCTGGTGTCCTGCCACAATTCGAGCGATCGCTCTTGTAATCTTACGGGTAACGAACGTTTCACCCCTCCGGGGAGATTCGTGATTGAACAAGATGCCGTTACAAGCAAATATCCCGTAGGATTCCCGATAATTAACGGTTTGCCAGTGGGCGTAAACCTTAGCACAGGCATAGGGACTGCGGGGATAAAACGGTGTTGTTTCCTTTTGTGGAATTTCCTGAACCTTACCGAACATCTCCGAAGAACCTGCCTGATAGAACCGCACATCAATGCCAGTGCGGTGTCGATAGTCTCGAATTGCCTCCAACAGGCGTAAGGTGCCCATACCCACAGCGTCAACGGTATATTCCGGCGAATCAAAACTTACTCGCACATGGGATTGCGCCCCCAAGTTGTAAATTTCCGTTGGTTTGACTTCCTCTAAAATCCGACGCAACGTCACACCATCTGTCAAATCTCCATAGTGCAGGAACAGCCGTGCTTTTTCATTATGAGGATCTTCGTAGATGTGATCGATTCGATCCGTGTTAAACGTCGATGTCCGTCGGATAATCCCGTGAACCTCATAGCCTTTTTCCAGTAGTAGCTCACTTAAGTAGGAACCATCTTGACCTGTAATGCCGGTGATTAGCGATCGCTTGCGTTGCGTCATCCTAAAAATCTTCCTGTGACGAATATGGCCAAAAAGCGGCAGCAGATGCCTGCCTATAAAACTAACCTCCCCATAGAGATTGTTGGGAAGTGGGCAAATCCTTCCCTAAGTTAGCTTAAAATTTTCGGCATGGCTCTAGTAGGGGAATGGGGAATGGATAAATTCTTCCTTGTCTCCCCTGTGCCATTCCCATTTTCCCTCTGCTGCTCAGTATGCCCCGTTATTTTTGGGAAAAATAATCACGCCAATTGTTTTTACAATTAGCAATAAATCCAGCCAAAAGTTCCGGAAGTTAACATAATAGACATCCATTTGAACGCGACGCTCGTAGGGAATGTCATTACGCCCAGAAACTTGCCATAAGCCAGTAATTCCCGGTCGAATGGTTAGAACTTTGTCCATATAGCGCCCGTATTTGGGCAATTCTTCTGGTACTAACGGTCTTGGGCCTACCACACTCATATCTCCCTTCAAAACGTTCCAGAACTGAGGAAACTCATCTAGGCTAGTTAATCGCAAAAATTGGCCAATTGCGGTAATCCGAGGGTCTTGCTTGAGCTTGAAATTATCTTCAAATTCTTGACGCAAGTCAGGGGACGAAGCCATCATGTCTACCAACATTTCGTCGGCATTTTCCACCATAGTTCTGAATTTCAGGCAGCCAAAAGGTTTGTAATCTTTACCCACCCGCTCCTGGAAATAAAAAATAGGTCCGGGCGAACTGATGGCGATCAGCACGGCTAAGACTAGGTAAACCGGAAAAAACAGAATCAAAATCGATAGCGAAAACATGACATCAAACAGCCGCTTGGCAAAATTTCCGTCTAAGCGATATCGAGACAGATCTCTGGATCTGCTTCGCGATGCGGGTAGCTGGAACCCTCGCTTCACGAACGCTCGCAATACCTTGACGGAGATAAGTTGGCTTTGGGCAGTCATCTTACTCCTTCACTTCACACCACACGTCACGATCATAAAGCCAGAAGCGGCTTGCTACGGCGAATAGCGCTCGAGAAACTAGAATTTGTTAGTGGAGATCGCAGATTGGTAGTCTCGAACGCAGCGCTCCAGAAAACTCAGGTAGCGATCGCCAAACAGCTTTGGGGCAAATGCAAGAGCTGCCCGTCGGCTTCTTTCGGGGTTAAACGCGGCTGTTGATGCCTCAAAGGTTTGTACGGCTTCGATCAAAGCCGTGGGATTTTGTTCTAGAAAAAACAGACCCGTACCACTATCAGGATGTTTCCGAATATCTCGCACAGTTTCCAATGCTCCCCCAGCTCCATAGGCAATAACTGGCGTACCACAAGCGATCGCTTCCACCAAGGCAATGCCAAAATCTTCACAGGCAGCGTAGACAAATGCTTTCGCCTTAGCCATATAGTCCTCAACCACCCGATCCGGACACCAACCCAGTACTTGGACATTGGGTTTAGCGATTTGGCGCAAAACCTTTAACTGCGGTCCATCTCCAATGACGATGAGGGGACGGTTCAATTGATTGAAGGCTTGCACGATTAAATCGACTTGTTTGTAACTGACTAGCCGGGAAACCGTCAGATAAAACTCCTCTTTTCGATCCTGAAAAGGAAATCGCTCAACATTGACGGGCGGGTAAATGACTTCTGCTTGACGCCGATAGCAGCGCCAGATACGTCGCGCCGTGTGGTGAGAGTTAGCAATAAAGTAGTCCACTCGGTTGGCAGAAATTACATCCCACTGACGTAATTGATGAAGCAGATATCGGGAAATCCAGCCTTGAGGGCCTCGCCCCAGGGGACTGCTCTTCAAGTAATCAAACGTCAAGTCCCAGGCGTAACGCATGGGCGTATGGCAGTAACAGATGTGTAACTGTTGGGGATTAGTAAGAACTCCTTTGGCAACAGCGTGAGAAGAAGAGAGAATTATATCATACGCCCGTAAGTCTAGCTGTTCGATTGCTAAGGGTAGCAGCGGCAGATATTTCTGGACGCCGTTGCTAGCTAAGGGCAAATGTTGCAGGAAGGTGGTGCCAATTGAGCGTCCAAATAGATAGCTGTTAGGATTGGTAGATTCAAAATCAATCAACGCATAAAGATCGGCCTCAATATGCTTCAAGATTTCTGCAACTACCAGTTCTGAACCCCCAGTGGCTTTAGGGGTTAACCATTCGTGAACCAAAGCAAATTTCAAGGATATCTAATCTGAAAATAGGGAGAGGGAGGAAGGATGAGGGATGAAAGGGAGAGAGTTTATCAGTGTGAGTTGCTCTCTAATTATTTAGAACAATAGCTGTTGAGATCATCAACTAATTGCTTTTCTGGAGTGGTTGCTTGCTGTAAGTTGGTCAAAGCTGCTTCAGCAGCCGGACGGTCTTTTTTCTCAAATGCTCCGACAAAGTCACGGGTAGCTTTACTGGTATCCCGGTACATATTAATAAAACCAGCTCGGTAGTCTTGGAGCTTTTGATCTTTCACCTCAATAGCTTCCATTTCTTTAGATGCCTTGTCCATGGCATCGGCAGCCTGAATCATGGTCTTGGGATCGCTAGTCTGGCCTCCGTTGGTAACGGTTTTGGCTTCACTGACGGCCTTGTTGGCGACTTGGATAATCTTATTACACTGAGAAATTTTGCTCTCGGTGCAGCTAGTGGTTAACCCGCTAATGGCAACTGCTAAGGCCAAAAGAAGGAAGTACCGCTTGGGAAAATGCATTAATGCTCTCCTGTCTAGAAAATAAGGATGAGGGAT
>DNXU01000482.1:18898-27810 GCA_003505715.1 Cyanobacteria bacterium UBA8803
AGGGATGAGGGATGAAGGGTGAGAGAGATTTTCATCCATTTAATGTGAGTAACAGCTCATGAGGTCTATCTGGAAAATGGGGAATGGGGAAGAGAGAGAGAGGGGGGGAGAATAATTTGTCTGGGTTGGTCATCGCTAAGATCTAAAATAGTTCACCTATACTATAGACTTACTTAGATGCCGATTCGATGGCAGCTGCAAGGTTTTGCAGCGTTTCTGTGAGTTGCCCCAGCTGCTCTAGAGATTCCTTTTGATTTTCAGCTAGAGTTTGTACGGCATCGCTTAAGGCAAAGATCTGGTAGCCCTGTTGTTGAACTTGGTGTCCTTGGTGTTGCACTTGAATGGCAAGGGCATCTATCCGGTTAGCAAGACGGTCAATCGTTTCGGTGGTTGCGAGAACGGCCTCGCCAATCTGTCCAACAATTGCCTCTAAACGGCTGATTCGGGCTTCCACAGCAAAAGTCCCCTTTTGAGCAGGAGTTGGGTTGCTTTGAGTATTTCCCATCTGGGTTTGTCTATTCACCAGCAATTTTTTAATCCAAAAGCAACGTCGCTAAAAATTCCATGATGCGCGAAAAGGGGCAGTAATGTCATTGGGATGGGGAGAATGGGAATTTCTCCATTACCCTTCGGCTACGCTCANNAGGGATGAAGGATGAGGGATGATATCTAGCCCTTTGCGTTGCCCTTGATTGTTTGTAGTAAGCACGCTTCCTGCTTTGAAATGCTTTATTTTCAAGTACGAAGCGTGCTTACTACGAAGGGTATTTATACGAGGAAAGTCCTACCTAACATGATATTGATCTCTTCCCCGATCTACTCCCCATTCCCCTTCGGCTACGCTCAGGGTAAACCCATGCCCCATTCCCCATTCCCCATTCCCCAATTACCTATGACGCCTTTGATGCCACTGCCAAGCATCGGTAATAATTTTACTCAGGTCTGGGTATTGGGCAGACCAACCGAGAATTTTTCTAGCTTTATCGCTACTGCCGACTAAAATTGGGGCATCGCCAAGGCGGCGAGCGCACTCCAAGATCTTGATGTCTCTTTGGGTTACTTGCTTTGCTGTTTCAATAACCTCTCGCACTGAGAAGCCTTTGCCATTGCCTAAATTAAAGATTTCACTTTTGCCGCCATCTAACACATACTCCAAACCCAGGATGTGAGCCTCGGCTAGGTCGCTGACATGAATGTAATCTCGCAGGCAGGTGCCATCTGGTGTGGGGTAATCGGTGCCCCAAATCGATATTGTCTCCCGTTTGCCTAAAGCGGTGAAGAGTACTAAGGGGATTAGGTGGGTTTCTGGATAATGGTCTTCACCCAGCAACCCTTCCGGGTTGGCTCCCGCAGCGTTGAAGAAACGAAACACAATATATTGCAAATCACAAGCGCGATCAAAATCGGCTAGCATCTGCTCCATCATCCACTTACTGCTGGCATAAGGATTGAGCGGATCTTTTGGATGATCTTCTACCATCGGCACCTGCTTAGGCATCCCGTAGATGGCGCAGGTGGAAGGAAAGACCAATTTTTTGACATTGGCTGCCACCATGGCTTCCAGCAGAGTTAAAGTACCGCTAACATTGTTGCGATAATATTTTGCTGGGTCACTCACCGACTCTCCCACGGCAATATAAGCTGCAAAGTGCAGTACTGCCGCGATGTTGTAGCTGGCAAAGAGCTTGTCTAACGTTGGGCGATCGCAAATATCCCCCACCACCAACTCTACCTGTAGAACATCTTCCACCAATTCTCGATGTCCACTGACCAGGTTATCCAGCACAATGACACCATAACCTTCTCGTTGTAGCGCCAAAACGGTATGAGAGCCAATATAACCAGCTCCACCCGTTACTAAGATTGTTGGTTTGACTTGCAGCACGCTCAGACCACCCTATTCCTCGTTTTATAGCCTAACTATACACGGGATATTTTTGACATTCTCCTCGACTAAACTTACTTTATGGCCGGAGATTCCCCAGAAATGGCTGTCAATGACGAGTATAATTCCGATGTGAAGGTCATGCTCTCTTTTGAGCTGATCCCTGTTGGTGTCACAAAATTCGGATGAAAATAGCTTGCCGTTGTTAGTTCTTAATCACTAATGTGTAGTAGAACTAACCCTGAAAACCCAACCACTCACAATTGCAGAACAATGTTTCTACTACTTACTCAAGTCCTGCTTTGGTTGCTGATCGGAGTCCTGATCTACAACCTCTTTAGAAGAGTAATTCCCAAGGAGTATTTTACCTTGCTTGGGGGTTTATTGCTGTTCGCCCTGATTGTTATGGCGTTTTTCAGCCCCACCAATCCAGTGGTGTCAACCCTATGGAACATTCTTTCTTTTCCCCTCAAGCCTGTAGGGGCCACCATCGTGCTTTTAAGCATAGCCCTACGCAAAGGGCTAGAGAAATCAAAAAACCTGGTATTGGCAGCCTTGCTGATTATGCTGCTCTCAAGTACGCCATTTTTCACAAACCTACTGGCGGCTAGTGCCGAACAACGTGCGTTTACTCCTCAGGAGGCAGCGACGCAAACGGCAGCAGCGATTGTGGTACTTGGACAAGGAACCACTGAACCAAACCTGCCGCCTCGGACGCAAATTCAACTCACAGATTCAGGCGATCGCATTCTTTATGCAGCTCAGCTTTATCGAACTTCCGGCAACAACCCCTTAGTGATTGTCAGTGCTGGCCCTCGCACCAACCTAGAAGGCAATCAAAGCCAGATTAATGAGGGTAATGATATCCGGACTTTGCTGCTACAGATGGGTGTTCCCACCGACCGAATTGTCGTAGACTCCAATAGTACCGACTTGCGCAGTTCTGCCGTAGCGGTAGAGAGAATTTTAAGGGAGCGGGGATTGGCCAACCGTCGGGTGTTTCTAGTCAGTTCTGCCTTCAATAGCCGTCGTGCCCAACAGACCTTTAGAGATGTTGGTCTTACCAACGTCGTTGCCAAACCCACGAATTTCTTCCGGTTCCAATCTGGAGCAACTCCCAGACTGCGCCTTTGGTACGGTTCCTTTATCCCATCGGTCGAAGCCCTTACCGTTAGCACGCGGGTCGTGGAAGAATTTCTGACTTCGGTTTACTACTACTTAAGAGGATGGCTAGCACCGGGTATCTTTTGAGCCAGATACTCCCAGTGTTGTCGGGAAAATGGGGAGAGGGGCGAGGGAGGAAGGATGAGGGATGAGGGATAAGAGGTAGGGCTAATTCATGCTCATCACAGAAAATTCCTGAGCCTTCTGTACCGAGTACAAATTACTCCCCCAGCTCCCCTATAGCTCCCCCAACTCCCCTAGCTCCAAGACACGACTTATCTGGCCAAAGACTATTCTTATAGGGAATGGGGAGCGAGACTGGCTTTGCCCGGTTACGATATCATGTTGATATCATGGCTACCCTTCGTCTCCAAAAACTTTTTGCCTACCTACGTCCTCACGCGCCTCAGGCAGCAGGAGGTATTATTGCCCTGCTGGTTGTCAATGGAATTGGGGTTTATATTCCTTTACTGATTCGAGATAGCATTGACGAGTTGCGCACGGCCTTCAGTTTCGATAGTGTCTGGCGCTTTGTCGTACTCATCCTTATTCTTGCCTCCTTGATGTGGGGAGTGCGGATGGCCTCCCGCATTCTGATTTTTGGAGTAGGGCGTAAGGTTGAATTCGACCTCAAACAAGACATTTTTCAGCACCTGCTAAAACTAGAACCGTCCTATTTTTCCACCAATACTGCTGGGGATTTAATTAACCGCGCTACCAGTGATGTGGATAATATCCGGCGTCTGTTGGGGTTTGCTGTGTTGAGTCTGGCTAACACGATATTTGCCTATACCCTGACGCTGCCAGTGATGATGTCGATTAACGTGCAGCTGACTCTGATGGCACTGGCGGTTTATCCTTTGATGTTAATGGCCGTCCAGCTTTTTAGCGAAAAGCTGCGCCAACAGCAGCAGGCGGTTCAGGAAGAACTCTCTCACCTGAGCGAACTGATTCAAGAAGATATGAGCGGCATCTCCCTGATTAAAATCTATGCCCAGGAACAAAACGAGCGCCGCGCCTTCCAACGCCTTAACGGACAGCTACTGACTGCCAATTTAAATCTAGCCAGAACTAGAAACGTCCTATTTCCTGTTATTGAAGCACTGACCTATGTCAGCTTACTGGCTCTGCTGTGGTTCGGTTCTGGTGCGATCGCCCAAGGTAAGATTAGTATTGGGGATTTCGTGGCGCTGATTCTCTATGCAGAACGCTTGGTGTTCCCCACTGCACTGCTAGGCTTTACTATTACGGCTTATCAGCGGGGTGAAGTGAGTGTTGACCGGATTGAGTCGATTCTCACTATTGAGCCGAAAATTCAAGATGCGCCGGATGCGATCGCCCTCCCCCAACCCGTGCGAGGTCAGTTGACGGCTCGCAACCTGACCTATACTTTTCCCGGAACTAAAATCCCAGCACTGCAACAAGTAAACTTCACCATTCAGGCAGGTGAAACCGTGGCTATTGTGGGAGCAATTGGTTCGGGGAAATCCACCCTAGCTAATGCCTTACCCCGTTTGTTGGATATTGACGCCGACCAATTATTCTTAGATGGGCATGACATAACCAAACTGCGTTTGAAAGACTTGCGCGGCGCGATCGCCTACGTTCCCCAAGATAGCTTTCTATTTAGTACCAGCATCAAAAATAATATCTGCTATGGTGCCCCTGTAAGCGAGCAGTCAGAGGTCGAATATGTCGCCAAGCAAGCCCAAATCCAACTAGAAATTCTTAATTTCCCCCAGCACTATGAAACAATGGTGGGAGAACGGGGTATTACTCTCTCTGGCGGCCAGCGGCAACGGCTTGCTCTGGCTAGAGCGCTACTGATGGAAGCACCAGTGCTGATTCTAGACGATGCGCTTTCTTCTGTTGATAATCAAACCGCTACCCAAATTCTGCAAAATCTCTCGGCCAGCGTTCAGCGCCAAACAGTGATTTTCATCTCGCACCAACTTTCGGCAGCTGCCACAGCCGATCGCATCTTAGTGATAGAAGCGGGTCGAATTGTTCAAAGCGGTACTCACGCTCAACTTCTGGCAAGTCCCGGCGTTTATCGCTCCCTCTGGCAACAGCACCAGATCGAGGAAATTGTACGTTAGGTACTATGAGTGATCGCTCACTACCAAAGGGGAGAGGCAAAATAAACTGATTAATCGTAAAAATTGCTACAACAGCCTGTTTAAGTATTGAGCTAAGATGCGGAAAATTTCATGGGAAAACTCTGGCAATAGCGAAGCTGGTGCCACGATAAGAGTTGGTAGAGATCAATAGCTTATTGATTTAAGGATAAGGGGGAAAACCTGTAACCATCGGACTTACAATGAATTGACGTTGAAAAGATCGCGGGTGCGGGAGTTCGAGCGGTACTCCAAAAGGAGACTATTTCGGGAATAATTAGTGATGAGTGAGACAAGCCAGTCGGGTGTTAGGTCTGGTTCAAAAATACGTGTGGGCATTTTGCACTCGTTGAGCGGCACGATGTCAATTAGCGAAGCATCTTTAATGGAAGCAGAGCTGATGGCGATCGCGCAAATCAACGCAGCGGGTGGGGTTCTGGGTTGCACCATTGAACCTGTGATTGAGGATGGAGCCTCTGACCCAGCTACCTTTGCCCTCAAAGCCAGGAAGTTGATCGAACAAGACAAGGTGGCAACAATTTTCGGCGGCTGGACTTCAGCCATCCGGAAAGCTGTTTTGCCTGTTTTAGAGGAACTCAACGCCCTGATGTGGTATCCGGTGGAGTATGAAGGGCTGGAATGTTCGCGTCAAATTTTCTACACGGGTATTTGTCCCAACCAACAGGTAGAGCCAGCCGTTGACTGGTTACTGAAAAACCAAGGCAAACGTTTTTACTTGCTGGGGTCTGACTATGTTTTTCCTCGCACCGCCAACAAGTTGATTAAAGCTCAGCTCAAACAGCAAGGGGGTAGCTTAGTTGGAGAGGAGTACGTGGCTTTAGGGACGACAGAGTTTAGGGAATTGATTGGCAGGATCGAGACAGCTAAACCCGATGTAGTCTTTAGTACCCTGAATGGTGATAGCAATTTGGCATTCTACCAACAGTATAAAGAAGCAGGAATTAGCGCCACAGAAATCCCGATCATGGCCGTCAGCGTTGCTGAAGAGGAATTGCGACGGATTGGGGGTAGCACGGCTGTCGGTCACTATGCCAGTTGGAGTTATTTTCAGAGTATCGATACACCCCAAAACCAGGAATTTGTCAAAAGTTTTCAGGCGCAGTACGGCGCAGATCGGGTCACTAGCGCTCCCCTCGAATCAGCTTACGTTCAGGTTTACCTTTGGAAACAAGCAGCTGAACAAGCGGGTTCCTTTGAGGTGGACTTATTGCGGGAGGCTGCTTACGGGCAAACTTTTGATGCGCCAGGGGGTCAGGTTAGGATTGAACCCAACAACCATGTCAGGAAACAATGCCACATTGGCAAGATTTTACCCGACGGTCAATTTGAAATTGTGTTTACCAGTGCTGGTGCCATCAAACCCCAGCCTTGGTTGGGAATTGAAGAGTTAAAAGACAGCATTTCGCCAGTAGTCTTTGACATGCTCGCGGAAGTGTCTCAGTCAATTCAATATAGCTGCCAGCTGGAACAAAAGTCTCGGGAAGTCGAAGTGGCGATGGCTCAATTGGTAGCTACTAACGAGCGCCTGCAAAAGACTCAAGACCAGCTTTTGCAAGCAGAAGCGAAATTTCGGGAACTGCAAGCTCGGGAAAAACTGCTGAAAAGCCGCCTGTCTAGCCAAATCCGCAGTTCTTTGGAATTAGACCAGATTTTGCTAACCGCCGTCCAAGAAATTAGAAGTCTGTTGCAGATCGACTGCTGCCAGTTCTTCTGGTATCGTTGTGAGGTTAACCCACCTCGGTTTGAACTGATGCAAGAGGCGAATCTATTATTACAGCAGGTGGGAGAGCTAAAACAAAAAAGAGGTCAGCATTTACAGGGATTAGAGGTACGAATTGACCAGCAAGGCATGTTGCAAATTGACGATCTAGCTGTAGATGAACAGCTAGATGTTATCAGTCGCGATCGCCTCGCTAGTTTGGGTATCAAAAGCTTGCTCATTGCTCCCGTGCAAACTCGTGCCAATAAAATGGGGATTGTGGTTTGCCAACATTGTCGGGAGAGCCGTCCCTGGAGCAATCAGGAAGTAGAATTAATTGCTTCTGTCGTTGACCAATTAGCAAGTGCGATTGATCAAGCTGAACTTTACGCTCAAAGTCGCATGACGGCAGTCTTAGCCACGGCTCAAGCCGAACAACTCAAGCAAGCACTGCATGACTTGAAAGCCTATCAAGCTCAGTTAGTACAAACTGAAAAAATGTCTACGTTAGGGACGCTGGTTGCTGGTGTAGCTCACGAAATCAACAACCCCACTAGCTTCATTTACGGCAACCTGCACTACGCTAAAGAATACACGCAAAACCTACTGGAACTGGTTAAGCTCTATCAAAAATACTATCCCGAACCTATTTCAGAAATTGAAGCTTATACCCAAACCATTGAGCTGGAGTTTTTGGCCAAAGATTTACCAAAAACTCTTTATTCTATGGAAATTGGCGCGGAGCGCATTCGCCATCTGGTCTTGAGCTTGCGCAACTTCTCGCGGACAGACCACGCTCAGATGCAACCTATGAATATCCATGAGGGGATAGAAAGTACCTTATTAATTTTGCGCAATCGCATCAAAGGTAAAGGGGAACGTCCTCCTCTGGAATTGATCAAAGACTATGGCCCACTGCCACCAGTGGAGTGCTACCCTTCTCAGCTCAATCAAGTGTTTATGAATCTGCTGGGTAATGCCATTGATGCTTTGGAAGAATCCGGCGTTGGCTGTGAGTGGTCAGACCGCAGGGAGCCAATAACCCAGAATCCAACAATTTGGATTCGTACCGAACTCTTGGATAGCGATCGTGTTGCGATCAGAATCGCAGATAACGGCCCTGGAATGACAGAAGAGGTCAAGTTAAAACTCTTCGACCCGTTTTTTACTACCAAACCCATTGGTAAAGGAACGGGTTTGGGTCTTTCAATTAGTTATCAGATTGTGGTAGAAAAGCACGGCGGGGTTCTCCGCTGCGAATCAGTCCTAGGAAAAGGCACTGAGTTTGCGATCGAGTTGCCAGTTTACCAATGCCACGAAACTAGAGCGACTGCTGCACCCTCTGTAGCTGCTGCGTCATTGCCCCATTGTTAAATGTTTGTTGTTTGTTGTTTGTTAAGGTTCGTAGTAACCACTAAAGTGGTTGGCAACGCAGTATTATCCGGTACTAAAGTGCCTGCTACAAACCATCTCCACAGAACCGCGCTTGATATTATTTATATTATTTGTTTTTAGGCAAGTGGGATGGGGTAAGTGCTTAAAACGACAGCAGCACTTCCGATTTACTTGCTGAGGAATTTCCTTAGTTTCGGTAATCATAAGTGGAGTTGCACTGAATTAAAAATTCTAGTTGCATCACTCCCAACTTCACTAATTTAGGAAATATCAGCGTTCAAATTGAGTGCTGCTGTTGTTGTTTGATGAGACAGACGTTATATGAAACAGCGTTTTTTACCTCTTACTTTCAATATGTACCGCGCTGTGGTATCTGTCAGAGAAGCTAATCGCTTCACTTATTACTTTAGCACTCTCTCTGAAAAGTACCAGGGAATGATACGTAAATTTACTAAGCTCAACATCTCTTAATTCTGTAGGGTAATATGATGTCCGGCAAATCAAATCCTTAAAACAATAGCAGCACTGCCGATTTACTTGCTGAGGAATTTCCTTAGTTTTGGGAATCATAGCCGGAGTTGCACTGAATTAAAATTCTAGTTGCATCGCTCCCAACTTCACTAATTTAGGA
>DNXU01000482.1:27930-59883 GCA_003505715.1 Cyanobacteria bacterium UBA8803
CTTATTACTTTAGCACTCTCTCTTAAAAGCACCAGGGAATGATACGTAAATTTACTTTTCCCCGAGAAATTGTTAAATTAAATTACCAATACAGGTTTATGTAGCTTTTGATACAAACTTATCTAATTATAGTTTATTCCCTAAAGAAGTTGCCTTTATTGAAGGCTTGTGTTAAAATTTTGAGAATTAAATTTAGTAAGTCAGCCTAATCCCCAAACTCACCTCAAAATTTTTTGAATTGTAGGAGAGTTCTGTGGAGCGGAGGAACCACTTATTGGGGCAAATCTAGGAGCTTCTGCCTAATCAATGATTCTAGTCAATAAGCAGAAGTAAACCAGAAGGACATCTCTCAGTCCTAGCCCGTCAGCTAACTTCGCAGGCATTGAGAGGAGACTGAAGAGTAGGCACAATCTAGTAAAGTGCCTCAACTCCTCAGGATCTTTGGCTGGTATCTGTTCGCTGCGATGTACCTGACCTCAAACCTGAGGAGAGAGTTTTAGTGTCTGAGGCAGGAAAGGTAATCATTCAGCTAGCTCAGATTAACGCTAGCGAGAGAGCTTGAAAACGAACTCAGGAGGAAAAATGACAATCAAGAATCGTAGTTTCTTTCCTTACGTAGACTTTTTCCCTGCCGAAAACTTTAAGTTAATTGGGGAGTGTGCAGATAAAAAGGTTTTACTAATTGGTAAAGTCAAAGGCTACGGCGATCCGATTGTGGCAATTTGTGAAACTGACGAACCAAGTCAGGAAGAACTATCTGCGTGCGACCTTTACGAATTAATGAAGTTTAGTCAAAGTAAAGTCAACCTGACTGAAGCAACTTAGGATAGGGGGTGTGGGGTATAGGGTAGAGTTTTAAGTGTTGGGTTTTGAATTGGGTGAGGTGTTGGTCAATATTTCCATACACCATACACCCTACACCCCATCTCCTTATAAATATATCCCTGTAGGGGCGAGTCGCTGTGTAGATATCACGGATTCACCAATCACACCAATTGACTCGCCCATGCCATGGTATGGGTGACCTGATGACCTGAACCTTATACCGGGCGACCCAAGGAATTCTAGTCCCATCTACCTAACCCCAAACAGCGGGTCGCCCCTACAATAGATCTGGTAGATTGGCGATCGCTTTTTCTGAAACACCGACCAGACCCAACCTGTGGAACCTTCACAGGTAGTTGAAAGTTGGGTTGTGATAATGTTCCAGAGATAGATGTTGCCATTTGAATCACCCACTGCAACTAGAATTGACCCAGGCTTTGCCTAATTTGATGCAAATTAGGCTCAGTAGAAGTGCAATTCCACATTCTCACTTGACTTAGTGAAGCTCAGGGAATATGCTGGGCTGCTACCCCCGACCGCTGGCTTCGCCGTGCCAGTGATCTAAAAACCATAGAATAATTTCTATACATACAAAAACTTTTTTCTTGGTCACTCCATAAGTATTACTACTCAGAGTGGCGTACACTTAAAAATATCCAAATGATTTAACTATTACGATTTAGTTTTTCAAGTTCATTTAGTTCATTTATTGCAATACTCCTCGTCAGAGGAGGCACAAGGAGGTATTCGTGGATTTTTTGTCTTTGTTTTTAATGGACTTCGTTAAGCAGTTGCAGTCCCCAACACTCAGCTTTCTGATTGGTGGTATGGTCATTGCCGCCCTTGGTAGCCAGCTGCAAATTCCAGAGTCGATTTGTAAGATCATCGTCTTCATGCTGCTCACTAAAATCGGTCTGACCGGTGGTATTGCGATCCGCAATTCCAACCTGACGGAGATGATTTTACCCGCACTGTTTTCTGTAGCAGTAGGGATTCTTGTTGTATTCATCGCGCGCTATACATTGGCCAAGCTGCCGAAGGTCAAAACCGTGGATGCGATTGCGACCGGGGGGTTGTTTGGTGCCGTGAGTGGCTCTACCATGGCCGCCGCCCTGACACTCCTGGAAGAACAAAAAATCCAATACGAGGCATGGGCTGGCGCACTCTATCCCTTCATGGATATTCCAGCACTCGTAACCGCGATTGTGGTGGCCAACATTTATCTCAACAAGAAGAAGCGTAGGGCAGAAGACCAGTATCTCAGCAAGCAGGAGTATCTCAGCAAGCAGACCGTTGCAGCAGGCGATTATCCCGATCGGCAAGATTATCCCAGCAGCCGGCAAGAGTATCTCAGGAACCAGCAGTCTGCGGATAATCGGGTCAAAATATGGCCGATCGTGCAGGAAAGCCTCCAGGGACCTGCCCTATCGGCAATGTTGCTCGGCCTTGCTCTTGGCCTGTTCGCCCAGCCGGAAAGTGTCTATAAAAGCTTCTACGACCCCCTCTTTCGCGGCTTGCTTTCGATCTTGATGCTGGTCATGGGTATGGAGGCTTGGTCAAGGATTGGCGAACTGCGCAAGGTGGCCCAGTGGTACGTCGTGTATAGCGTAGTGGCACCGCTGGTGCATGGTTTCATCGCTTTCGGTCTCGGTATGATTGCCCACTACGCCACAGGATTCAGCATGGGTGGTGTTGTGATCCTGGCCGTCATCGCCGCCTCCAGTTCAGACATCTCAGGCCCACCCACGTTGCGAGCCGGGATTCCGTCGGCCAATCCCTCCGCCTACATCGGTGCCTCCACAGCTATAGGTACACCCATTGCGATCGGCTTGGCAATACCGCTCTTCCTCGGGCTCGCCCAGGCGATAGGCGGCGGCTAATCCCAGACGGGTCGCAGTCTGTCGGCCCTCCCTTGGCTCGGCAGACCAAGTAGATCAAGATACAAGATCAAGATACATAGGTAAGGAGGTAACCAAAATGGCCAAACCAGCCAAAAAGCTTGTCATCGTCACGGAAAAGATTCTGCTGAAAAAGATCGCCGATATCATCGAAGAAGCCGGGGCAACCGGTTATACGGTTCTGGAAACCGGCGGTAAAGGCAGTCGCAACGTGCGCTCGTCGGGACAACCTAGCGTTTCTGACACCACGGCGAATATAAAATTCGAGGTACTCACCCCGGATCGGGATATGGCCGAGAATATTGCGGATCAGGTGGCAGTGAAGTTTTTCCTCGATTTTGCGGGCATGATCTATATCTGTGACGCGGAGGTACTGTACGGGCACAGTTTCTGTGGACCAGGCGGCTGTTGAATTGAGACGACACAGACCTAAATGGCCGGGTCATGACCCCGGCTTTTTGGTGACCGTTACTCAAAACGTTAGTCGATTTAGATGATGCCCAAGCGGAAAAGCCTGATTGTGATTCAAGATAATCTCAACACCCATTCGCCCACGTCACTCACTGACAACTAAGCTTGTCTCGATCCAGGCAACCGCATCCAAAGCATGACCATCTTTGATCGGTTGCCTTTTTCATAACTGCCCGCAGTTTTATGACTTCCTCAGACCCTTAATTTTCATCATTTTAAACTCATGATTTTGTCCAACATTCTGCCTCCTTTCAGCGGGGGAATCGCCGCTCTCATGGCTCCGATACCATTCCTGGCGACTGTTGTTGCTGAGGATTCACCCATTATTCTGTCTGGCGTATTGCTGACGCTGGTGGTGATTTATCTGGCTAGCAAGTTCGGCGCAGAGGTCGCTAGACGCTTGGATTTTCCGCCCGTCCTGGGGGAACTGGTCGCCGGTGTGATTGTCGGCGTTTCGGCGTTGCACCTGGTGATCTTTCCCGAAGGGGGGCTGTCTGCCTCTGACTCGGTGATTATGACGGCGTTGCAAGGATTGAATCAATTGGCACCGGATGCGCTGACCCGAATCTTTGAGTCGCAAAGTGAAGTGATTTCGGTTCTAGCTGAAATCGGCGTGGTTATTCTGCTGTTTGAAATTGGACTGGAATCCGATCTGCGGCAACTGAAGGAAGTGGGAATTCAAGCCACAGTTGTCGCCTGTGTTGGAGTCGCGGCACCTTTTGCGGCAGGCACAGCAGGGTTAATGATGCTCTTTCATGTCGCAGCAATTCCAGCGATTTTTGCAGGAGCCGCGTTAACGGCAACGAGTATCGGCATTACCTCTAAAGTGTTGTCAGAGTTAGGTCAACTCAAATCCAAAGAAGGGCAAATCATTGTTGGCGCGGCGGTGATTGATGATGTCCTCGGCATTATTGTCCTGGCTGTAGTCGCCAGCTTAGCCAAAACCGGTGAGATTGATGTCGCCAATGTCATTTACTTGATTGTCAGCGCTACGGCATTCTTGATTGGATCAATTTTATTGGGGGGTGTCTTTAACAAAAGTTTTGTGGCGATCGTGGATCAGCTCAAAACCCGTGGAAATATTGTTATTCCAGCATTCATCTTCGCTTTCTTTATGGCATTTTTAGGTAATGCCATTCATCTCGAAGCGATTTTGGGTGCCTTTGCAGCGGGTTTGGTGCTCGATGAAACCGATGCCCGGAACGAGTTAGATGAATTAATCAAACCAATCGCCGATTTACTGGTACCCATCTTCTTTGTGACGGTGGGAGCGCGTGCCGACCTCGGTGTTTTGAACCCGACGGTACCGGAGAATCGAGCGGGTCTCTTGATTGCAACGTTTTTGATCGCAGTGGCGATTATCGGCAAGCTGATCACAGGTTGGGCAGTGTTTGGACAACCCGGCATCAATCGAGTGGCGATCGGGGTTGGGATGATCCCTCGAGGTGAGGTGGGTCTAGTGTTTGCTGGCATCGGCTCAGCTAGCGGCATTTTGGATAAGCCGCTGGAGGTGTCGATTATTATCATGGTAATTTTGACAACTTTCCTGGCTCCACCTTTTTTACGGGTTGCCTTTGGTTCATCCACGAATCCCATCCCAGAATCTACCACGGCTGTAGAAACAGCAAGTAAGTAACGATTTTGCAACGTTACATTGCTCACTAAACGGATGATTGCGGTACGAGGTCGGGTAAATGCCGATGACCTCGCACTTATTGGGGTGATTGCAGCGTCGCTGCAATCACTTCTATTAAGCTGTGCAAAGGCATAATTTTTGGAACCAGGGATTGCCGGAGTTGACCAAAACGGAGCATACTTGAATTGCTATCGTCCTCCGTTTAGTCATAGACGAATGGCGCTTAGTTAAGCCCACATTCTTTCCCTCAACTGTCACATGGACTGCCAGGACTGATGGAAAATACTCAAAACTTCTGACTTCTGGGAACAGATTTTGGTAGACCGCACAGTAGTTATCCACAAAGGTGACATCTCTAAACCATTTCTCCGGTTAAAACTGGAACCCCAATAGATTCCAGTAGAGGAGGAATGGAATAAAAGCTAGAGCAGCTAGCGTAATTAGAGAATAGTGCGATCGCTCCATAAAAGACCAGTCCTTCTGCCAAGCTTGCCCTGTATAGAGGAGTAATCCAAGGATTAGGACAAAGACACTGGTAATTAGGGGAAGACACAAGAAAGCGATCACAAATGCCGGGACTCCATACGCCAGCTTCCATGCGCCGTACAGCCAAAGTGACAAAGGCAAGCCAATTAAGAAGACCAGATTCAGAGTACCAATCAGACCCGCTACCAACCAAGCTCGACTGTACTGCCGCTCAATTTGAAAATGCTTGCCTCGCAAACGACGAATCAGCGGACGTATCGGCCAGATGAAGAAAGCTGACAGAAAAACCAGTACGCAAAAGCCAAGCAATCCTAACTGTACCCAAGCCGTTTCATACCAGGGTACACGCTCGTAGGCTCCTATCTTCGGCCAAAGAGGATTAAACGCGAATTTGATTTGATTACTAGCCTCATCTTCAACAGCATCCCCAAAGGCAGTCAAGGCATCATCATTCGCTCGCTTAAATAACTGCGGCCCTACAGGGATTAACGTTATGTTTTGAGGATTGCTTAGAAAGAACAGACCAGGCGTTTTAATTACTAAAGTTCCGTTATGGCCCTTCTTGATATTGATATGCTTAAACACTGCGGATGGTTTGAGGAAGGTGGCGCGAGGATACTCCACGTCACGGTAGGTGCCCGTAAAGCGATCGAGTTGCTCGTCAGTAAAGGCAAGGGGTTTTGGTGCAGGCGTCTCGGGTGCTGGAAAATAGCGATCTAAAAACTGAGACAGTAGTTTTTCATGTATCCCACTAAAGCTGTTGCTGGCAATAAAAATGCCAATATTGCGCTCGGGCATTAGGGTGAGGGAGCTAGAATACCCGCGCAAACTTCCCAGGTGTCCAATCATCCGAATGTTGTTTTCCAAACGTTCGCGAAAACTGTAGCTAGTACCTGGCAATTTGGGATGGTGGGCGAAGTGCGTCTCATGCATCAGCCACACCGTATCCTCCTCCAGAATGCGCAAGTTTTCGTAGCGACCGCGCAGCAAGTGGGCAATCATAAAATTAGCCATATCTGTCGCTGTCGTACTCATTGCCGCTGCTGGGGCAATATTGAGATATAAGAATGGAACGGGCTTAAAGTTGCCACTTTGATACTGATAGCCTACCGCCAAGTTATCAGCTAATTCTGGGGGCGGTGGCTGAAGAAAGGTGCTGCGGTGCATCTTCAACGCTTGAAAGATGTTTTTGTCGATATATTCGGCGAAGGGTGTACCAGAGATTTTTTCCACTACATAGCCCAACAAAGCAGTGCTGTGGCTGGAATAGCTGTAGAGTTTGCCGGGAGGCCACACAACGGGTGGCATCTGGTGAGCCAGATAATCTCCCAACGGCTGCATTTCAGCTTCTGTGCGAGCTGCCAGTCCGATCCGCCGTACAGTAGTACCGTCTGTGTGCATCATCATCCTGGCGGCTGTAACTGGCTCGGAGTAAGGGTTATCGACTTGGAAGCCCGTAAGATACTTGTTGACATCGGCATCCAAATCGAGCTGTCCTCGCTCGTACAACTGCATTGCTGCTGTAGCTGTGAAGACTTTGGAAAGAGAGGCAACGCGAAAGAGGGTTTTATCTGCCTCAACGAGTATCTTTTTCTCCAGGTTGGCATAGCCGTAACCCTTGGCGAAAAAGAGCTTTCCATCTTTCACCACAGAGATGACTGCACCGGGAACATGAGTTTTCGACATCTCCTTATTAAAGAAGTTGTCTACGAAGGCTTTCAATTCCTGGGGGTCGTTAAGTCCTAGCGCATTAGGAGATGCAGGCACCGACTGCTCTGGTTCAGTGACTTGCTGCGGTTGACTGTCTAAAATGGGAAGCTGTTTCGCTCCACTTTGAGCCAAACTCGGCATCGTCAGCCCGGAAAACGAAAGCGAAAAGGAAAGAATTGCCAGCAGCAACCAATGAGCTAGCTTTATAGTAGGAAATCCTCGCTGTCTCATAGCTTCTTTTTACCTTTTTCTGCCAAACTTACAGAGGTAATGCAGGTGAAGTGTGTTGTTTATTTCAAATAGTATCTATAGCTGTAAACCGCTAAATCAATAGGTTTGGAGCGAATTGTGTTCTTTGTGTTAGGTAAAAAACTCTCCTTTTAGGTAGTTTCATCTACCTAACAATTGCTTTGGGTCTTTGCTTATTTTTATGTTGAATACGGCTGCCATAGAGCTGACTTAAGGGCGTTGCACTAATCCCGTGAGCAACAATAGAGGCAACAATTATCAGACTGCCAACTACCCAGACATCCTTAATGCCAGTGTGGTGCAGCGACAGATGGATGTAGTAGAGGGCGGCAACACCAATCGGACCAAACCAGCCCATAAACAGGACATCCGGGACACTTTTCAGGCGTGTCATCACAGGACTCAGAACCAGAATCGCTGGGAGTCGGCGAAGCAGGAGAACTGCGATCGCTAGCAGCAAACCCTTCCATCCCAGTTGTAGCCATTCCTGCCAAGGCAACACCAAACCCAGCAACACGAAAATCGGCAAGGTAAAGAATCGATTGATTGCCTCTTGGACTTCTTCTTCCTCAGCTTTTTCACTGGCATTGGCAATTAGCCCCGATTCAGTAGAGATGAGATGGCGTAGACGTGCGGGGATGTTCTGATGGGCAAGTTCACCCGTGACGATGTCCGTAGAAACAACCGGGTCAGTGGGGGTCACTACCGCCCCAATCAACATCGCTACCCAAAAGGGAAGACCCAGCAGCCAGTACACCAGCAAGCCACTACTCAACCACATCAGGGGCATCACCAACCCTAGAACCACTGCCAAAGACCACCAGTGTTGGGGAGCGTATCCCTTTGGGATGCGTAGTGCAACGCCCATCAGACCAATGGCAATAGTCAGGCGAGCGGCTTCCTCTAAGATGGTTTCCTGCTTGCCCCAGCTAGCTACGTCGAGCAGTCCCAGAACGGCTGGACTCAACAGGATGCCCAGCAGCAAAGCAACGATGGGGGCTGAGATATAAGTCCGCCGGATTGGTCCGGAAACTAGCCCCAGAATTAAAACCAGTCCGCCGATGGTGACCAGAGCAATGTTGAGCTGACTCATAGTTACTATGACAGTTAAAATTGGAACCCTAGTAGATTCCAGTAAACTAAAAACGGAATGAAGGCTAAAGCGGCGATCGCAATCAAAGAGTAGTGCGATCGCGCGATCGCTGACCAATTCTTGTTTTTCCAAGCCAGTACAGTAATTGTGGGTAATCCCAAGGTCATACCCATAGTCAAAGGTGGAATGTAAAGCAAGACAATGATTATGGCAGGTACACCATACAAGAGTTTCCAGACACCAATTCGCCAAGCTACTAAAGGTAGACCAATCAAGAAAACCAGATTTAGAATGCCGACCAGACCAGCTACTAACCAAGCGAGTCGAGTAAGTCTGTCGTCCTGAAAACGCTGCTTACGGAAACGGCGGCTCAAAGACTTGACGAGCCAGGTGATGCCTGCCGACAGGAAAAGCACAGTACAAAATCCAGCTAAGCTCAACTGAAAGGGGATGGTTTCGTACCAGGGTAACTTCCGAAAAGCGCTAATTCTTGAACGAATGGGATTATATAGGTAGTTAATATTACCCTTACTGTCTTCTCCAAAAGCCGTGTAAGCATCATTATCAGCGCGTTGGAATAACAACGGCTCCACAGGTATCAACTTTCTTTTTACAGACCCTCTAGAAAAGAAAAACTCCGGAGTCTGAATCGTCAAAGTTCCGTCACCATTGGATTTCACATGGAGGTGTCCAAATACGGCACCGAGACTGGCGAGGGTGCCACGAGGATACTCAACGTCGCAGTAAACACCAGTGAAACGGGCAGCTTGCTCTTCAAAATTGGTGAGTGGCTTGGCAGGTACAGATTTCTTTTGAACGGGATAATAGTGGTCGAGAAACTGATTACTCAGTTTTTCATGTATCCCATTGAAGCTGTTGCAGGCAACAAAAAGTCCTATGTTCTGTTCAGGGATTAGGGTTAGAGAACTGGAATAGCCACGTAAGCTGCCAAGATGTCCAATTGCCCTAATGTTGTTTTCAAAACGTTCATGAAAACTGTAAGTAATGCCGGGTAATTTGGGATGGTGAGTGAAGTGCTGCCGATGCATCAACTGTGCAGTTTCTTCCTCTAGGATGCGTGAGTTTTCGTAGCGACCGTTCTGGAGGTGGGCAATCATAAAATGAGCCATATCCGTAGCCGTCGCACTGAGCGAGGCAGCAGGGGCGATGTTGAGATAGAGGAATGGTAGCGACTGAAAGCGACCATCTTGATACTCATAGCCCACAGCGAGATCGGATGCCAAGGAAGGTGGTGGCGGTTGGAGGAAAGTGCTGCGCTGCATATCCAGCGATCGCAGAATGTTCTCGTCGATATATCGAACAAAGGGAACACCAGAGATAACTTCCACCAAATAGCCTGCTAAAGTAATTCCCATGTTGGAATAGCTGTAGAGTTCACCAGGTTGCCACACAATCGGGGGCATATGGTCGGGGATGAATTCTTCCAACGGCACCATCTGTGATGCCGTTTGAGCTGCAATCCCGAACAGCCGCTGGCTGCTACCATCGGTTTGGGTCATTAAATTGGCGAGTGTAATCGGTTGTGGATACGGGTTTTCGATTTGAAAGCGCTTGAGATATTGGTTGACATCCCTGTTTAGGTCGAGCCATCCTCGCTCGTATAGCTGCATCACTGCCGTGCCTGTGAATAGCTTGGAAATGGAAGCAACACCAAAGAGAGTTTTATCTGGGACAACAGGAATCTTTTTTTCCACATTCGCATAGCCATAACCCTTGGTGAAAAAGATTTCTCCATCTTTTACCAAAGCAACAACTGCACCAGGGATATGTTCTGTGGGCATCTCCTTAGCAAAGAATTTGTCTAGAAAGGTTTCCACTTCTGNNTTCTTGCGGATCGGTTGGTCCCTGGCGAGGGGGGCGTGGGGGGTCAACCAAATCTGGTTGGGTTGGTTGCGGCAGCGGGGGAGATAACAATGGAAGCTGACCTGTTCCAGTCGGTACCCCTTGAGCCAGATAGGGGAACCCGGACAGCCAAAAAAACAGAATAGTCGCAATTCCCCAATAAATTAGTTTGATGGAAGTAGACACAGGTTTTTTCATAACCTCTTTTTTCTTTCTGAGGCATCGTCAGCTTAATTCACCCATTCCCGTTCCGGCTCTCCCAACCCTTCATTGCTTTCGCCGATTTCTTTAGAGACATGATTGATTATTGCTCCAATTGCGAAGACAGCCAAGAGTACCAAAATTGATACAAAAATACGTATCACAAAGTTGCTAGGACGTGGCTTTTTCATTACAAATTCGCCTTCAAGGAGAGGTCAATTAAGTACGCCTCGCTCGTCAAGGACAGTACGTGAGATAAGCCGCAGATACATAACCTTGTAAAGGAGCTGAAATTGGCACCCAACCATTTGCACCTCTGTTCTCAATAGTCACATTCCGTCCATTGGGTACTACTCCGACAACATCGCTGTTAATTGATGGCTCTTGCCGAACATAAAGACCACCCCTTGCTGAAACTTCGCGACAGTTTTTTGGAGGAGGAGACTCCTGACAAGAGGTGAGAAAACCCGCATATACATAACCTTGTAGGGGAGCTGAAATCGGCATCCACTTTGCCCCAGGATTTCCACCAACAGTATTTCTGCCAGGATTCTCAACAACGGTCACATTCCGCTCATAAGGTATTACTCCGAGCGCCCTGCTGTAAACCGTTGGATCTTCCCGAACATAAAGACCATTTCTTGCTGCAACTTGGCGGCAGTTGTCTGACGCCTGGGCCAGTTGATATATACCCTCGTTCTGGAAAGATGTTATTTTGGGGGTCTGAATTTCCTGACTTGTGGCTGTACTAGCAGCTGTAGAGGGAGGGACAAAAGCCGTCAAAGCTGACAAAAGTAAAGTAAGCCCTGTTACAGATTTTTTCCAATTACTCATCTGTTTCATGGTGAAAACTCCTATCGTGTTTATGGGTTCCCAGTTAAAATTGGAAATCTATTAGATTCCGCTAGACTAGGAATGAATGTACAAAGATTTAATTAATTCAATACCTTCCATATTAGAGTTTTTTCAATAGGATTAAGATATAATTTTGAGTTTATAAAGCGTTTTAAATATTGAGTTATAACTCTCTAAACAATCTGAGCTGGTAAGTTTAGTTAAGTGTAAACTCACTTATTAGATAATGTTAAATAAACATCTGTTTTGTTTGACTATAAATAGTTAATCTGTTAACAAGTCGGAAGGAATGAGTTCTTTTTGAATGGCTAAGACGGCGGCTTGAGTGCGATCGCGCACCTCCAGCTTCTTCAAGATGGAATGGACATGGACTCTAACAGTACCAGGAGCAATGTAGAGAATGTCTGCAATCTCCTGATTGCTCCGTCCGGCTGCAATCATTGCCAAGATTTCCTGTTCGCGCCTCGTGAGCGGATTTTCCGGTAATTGTTCAGCCTCTGATGGGGTAGAAGCAGGTTGTGCGCTGTGCACAAAAGTAGATTGAATCTCCGTGGTTGCAGCTTCGTCCCACCAGGAAGCTCCCGCTGCTACAGAACGGAGCGCCAAGATGAGAAGTTCTGCCTTAATGCCTTTGAGGCAGTAGCCTTTGACACCGATTTCAATTAACTTAGCAATTAAAGGTTTTTGAAAACGAGACGTTAAAGCTAGGATAGGTAGCTCTGGGCGTTGCAGCTTAAGTTCTTCACAAGTCTCAATGCCACCAATTCCCGGCAATCCTACATCGAGTAGCACAATATCGAGCGCGTGTTGAAGAGCTAATTCTATAGCCGTCTCACCGTCTTCAGCCTCAGCAACGACTTCTAATCCTGGCTCCTGTTGCAACCGCATAGACAAACCGAGGCGAAACAATTCGTCATCTTCAACCAACAAAATTCGTAGTGCATTTGAGGTCATTTTTACCTGAGACAAGCGGCTTTCAGCAGCGTATATGAGATATAGCTACAGAGAATGTCACAGAAGAATTCCACATAGCTACAGAGAATGTCACAGAAGAATTCCACAACATTCATCCTCCTGAAGGGGTGAACTAGTGTAAAATCCCATATAATTGTTCCGTTGAAAGGCTTTCGCTTCACAAAAAAACCACAGCCAACTCCTCATCGACTGTTAAGGATGTATACGTTATTGTGATTTGCATGAAGCTTCTGTGTTGCTTAATGGAATTAGGGCTGTGATGAGAGCTATTCTGAGCGTTGATGCACAGGTAATCTGAATCCGAACGAAGCACCGCGTTGCGATCGCTGTGTAGCGTCTTTTGAGGAGAAACGATTTTTGCCCCAGATGGTACCACCATGGGCTTCAATAATCTGTCGCGTCAAGTATAGCCCCAACCCAGACCCCATAGATTGGCGATCGCTATGTCCCTGGTAAAACCGCTCAAACAAGCGGTTGTAGCGCATCCCCATTGACCCAAAGAGAGCGATCATTGGATTCTCCAAAACTGAGATTAACATCCACTCGGCGCTTTGAGGCTAAACCTGATACTGTAGCGATCACTTCCTCAGCTAGAGCGGCTAGTTCAACAGGTGCCAGTTTTAATCTCGCTCCTTCTGTATCGTTGCGATAGACATCCAACAGCGTCTCGATTAGCGCAAGTGAGTTCTCGTGACTCCTTTGGATCGCTGCGAACACTTTTTGCTGTGCGGCTGTTACTGCACCGTACTTTTCCTGCTGCAATGAGTTCAATGTCTCAATCGCTCCCAGCAGTGGTGTTTTCAGGTCGTGGGTTAAGGTTGATACAAAATCCTCTCGCGTACTAGCTAACTGCTGTTGCGCCTGTAGCTGCGCTTTGTGCCGTGCGATCGCTTCTTCATGACGCAAATTGCGATCGCTCAGCCAACCCGTGACTACGAGTGCCAGCGCCATCAGCGCACGGTTCATCACTGTTGCTTCGTTGTGCCACTCCGGATTAGGGATAAACACATTCAGAAGGGTTAAGCCTGTTGCCATTACCGTAACTTGAAGTGTAGCCGAGCGACTCAGGCGTGAAGAAGCTAACAAAATTGGTCCGGTATAGAGGAAACCCAAGGCATAAGGCGGTGGAGTGCAAAAATCTAAGACAAGAATGATTGCAAATGACCCAACAATGAGCCAGCGCGTGTGAGAGTGCTGATCGGCAAGCCAACCTGTTTTTAAAATTGCTATTAATCGGCGTAACATTGCAAGCCGCTGTTATTTGAACGAATAGATACGTAATACAAGTATATGAAATTATATCTTAAGCAATAAAGTCAGTGTTTAGTTGCTATTTATATCTCTAGGCATAAAGAGTTGATAAACTTGCTAAAGCTTATTCTATGGCAAATTTTATATTAATCTATTCAAATTAATTGTAAACACCAAACTATATCTTGATTTCTGTTTCTGAATCAATAACTATTGAAGTGTCTGCATCTTCCCAATATTTTTTTGACTTTCAACAATACGGATTTGCTGAAGTAAATTTGAAAGTTTTAGAATTCAAGTCCGCAAGCGTTACGGAGATTTTTTCAATGAACAATAGATTGAGTGAAGTTCGGGTTGCCAGTTACGCATGTGTTCGCCGTGACGATGCCAAAACATTGTTGAACCCCAAAGGAGCAGCGATTGCTTTGGCATTCTTGGCGATGCTTCTTCCCGCTTGCACCACTAACACCACAGAAAAGGTAGGCGGTTCTACTGCTAAAACTAACGTCTCCACAGAGGAAGTTGCTGATAAGACAAATGCCCTTCTTGGTCAGACTGTAACAGTAAGAAGCGAAGTTGAAAGAAAAGTTGGTGCCCATTCCTTCACCATCGGTGATGACAAGCTTTTTGGTAGTGAAAAAATTCTGGTTATTAATGCTTCAGGAGCGCCCACTGTCCTTCCTGATGACATAGACCTTCAAGTAACGGGTAAGGTTGCCAAGCTTGTAGTTGCTGATGTCGAAAGGGAATTCAATTTGGACTTGGAGCCACAACTAGAGGCAGAATTTAGAGACAAACCAGTAATTATTGCTCAATCAATTGCTCTAGCGCCCGAAGTGGGTGAAGTTACCAGAAATCCCAGTGCCTTCTACAACAAAACCATTGCTGTGAAGGGTGAAGTAGAAGATATAGTCAGCCCGACTGCCTTTAGGCTCGATGAGGATGGACTAGATGGAGTAGTTGACAACAGGGATTTGCTGGTTTTGAATCCGAAAACTGGTCAAACCGTCCAGGATAATCAAGCGATTGTCGTAACGGGTGTACTCCGACCCTTTGTTGTCGCCGACATTGAGAGGGAATACGATTTAAACTGGGATTTGACTTTGCAAAGAAAGCTGGAAGCAGAATACAGTCAAAAACCCGTACTTATTACTCAAAATGTATATCCATCAGCAAAAGAATAAACGGTGGAACTCAAAAGTTGAGGGAAGCAAATTGCTTTCCTCTTCATTTTATGGTCTTGATTTTACTGAAGCTGCGGCTTTTTAACAGAAGCGATTCACGCTTGGCAATAACATGAAGCGTTCAGCCTGCTTAATTCATAATCCTGTTGCTGGTCAGGGCGATTCAGAAGCTGACCTTCAGAGGATTCGTACACTACTCGAACTAGATATCGATCTAGACATTCGATTGACGACAAAAGAGGTAGATGCCGATCAACTTGCTCGCGCAGCAGTGAAGGAAGGAGCATCAACGATAATCGTTTCCGGTGGCGATGGCACCCTATCAGCAGCGGCTTCAGCTTTGGTTAGAAGTTCTATTCCATTAGGGGTGATTTCACGAGGCACAGCCAATGCCTTTGCCAGAGCTTTAGGGATTCCAGACACGCTTGAGGCAGCCTGTCAGACTATCTTAAATGGGTGTAACCGTGTGGTTGATGCGGCTAGATGCAACAATCAGCCAATGATGCTTCTAGCAGGGATGGGACTGGGAGCAAAGATGGTTGAACATAGTGAGCGAACCGCCAAAAATCGATTCGGCACCCTAGCTTACATCCTAGGTGGGTTGAAGCAGTTGTGGCAAATGGAATTCTTTGAAGCCCGCATCGAAACGGAAGACAAGGTGATTACAGTTCTGAATGCAGCTGCCGTTACTGTCGCTAATGCCGCGCCTGTAACCTCTATTCTGGCTCAAGGACCAGCAGCGGTGATTGCAGACGATGGGATGCTGGACATAACAATTGTGGCTCCAGCAAATGCGGCGGCGGCAATTGGCGCTGGCTTCCACCTACTGAAGACTGCCCAACAGGGGATTGCGGTAGAGCGGTCAGATATTGGTTATTTTCGCGATCGCTCCGTTAAGGTCACAACAGAGCCTCCTCAAAAAGTAGCACTGGATGGTGAACTCATTGGAACAACACCAGTTGAAATTGAGTGCATTCCGGGTGGCTTAACCATCTTGGTGCCCAAGCTTACATGAAGATGCATATCCAACTATTCGATTAGAGCAGATGCTTATGACTACTTTGGAACTTTTGAAGCTTTATGCAGCAGGAGAGCGAGACTTTCCGGAAACAAAACTGATTCAGGCAAATCTAACTGGGGCAATAATGCCCGATGGTATAACCCAAAATTAGACTTACTGAGCGCTATAAATTCACATCCTTACTTTAAACAGTATGAAGAAGGTCTTGCCCAGCTCAATTGAAAGAGCCAAAAAATGGAGGCTACAGTTGTGAGTTTAGGGAAATTAATCGGCTTCCTTGCCTTTGCAGTTTCTCTTTATATCCTCTGGCAGATACGGCAAATCCTTTTGCTGGTCTTTGCAGCAGTGGTTTTTGCAGTCGTATTAAACCGAATTGTACGCTGGCTCCAGCGCTCAGGAGTTAAGCGAGGTATTGCGATCGCACTAACAGTTATTTCCTTACTAGGAATCTTATTTATCCTGTTTGCACTGATTGGACCATCCTTTGCTCAGCAATTGGAACAATTGGGTAACCTCGTGCCTATCAGTTTAGGAAGTCTGGGCGATTGGATAAACTCGCTCTCTAATTGGCTTCCGGAGAGACTAATAAATGTCCGTAGCATCAGCGATTTTCTTCCCAGACTTCAACCTTTGATAACTGGGTTGTTAAACAATGCCTATATTTGGTTCTCCGATCTACTGGCAATTATCCTTAACCTGTTGCTAGTCTTAGTTCTGATTATCATGCTAGTAGCAAATCCCGCACCATACCGACGAGGTTTAATACTGCTGTTTCCTGCTTTTTATCGTCGGCGTGCCTGTGAAATTCTCGCCGAGTGTGAAAGCACTCTCGTTGGCTGGGTGAGTGCCACGCTCATTGATATGGCAGTTATTACTGTGGTGAGCTTTATTGGTCTGTTGATTTTGGGCGTGCCGCTAGCGTTAGCTAACGCCATCATTGCGGGATTATTAGAGTTTATCCCTAATATCGGACCAACTTTGAGCGTGATACCACCGATGGTTGTTGGTGCCCTACTCGTTTCTCCGGGAAAAGCGGTTGCGGTGCTAATCTTGTACATTCTGATTCAACAGTTTGAGGCTTATATTCTAGTACCATTTGTGATGAAACAACAGGTGGAGTTGCTACCAGCAGTTACGTTGTTAGCCGTTGTAATTTTTGGCAGTCTTTTTGGTTTTCTAGGTGTATTTCTTGCTGTGCCGCTAGTAATTGTTTCCAAAATTTGGATCTATGAACTTCTGATTAAAGACATACTCAACCATTGGGACAAAAATGAGAAAGACAGTTCCTCACAAGAAGAAACGATTGCGCTTGCGTACAGTGCCAAAGGCAATCGCTAACATTAGAATGCATAGCTTATAGCAGTGATTAAAAACGCCAAGAACCGAATAGAACGGATAGCGAGTCTTATAGTTGCTAACCCTTGGATGGAACGGCTCTTTCGACTTGGCTATGTGGCTAAGGGACTAGTCTATGCGATCGTCGGATGGTTGGCGGCTTCGGCAGCATTGGGTCCAGGTGGCAGAACTACTGGCACGCGGGGTGCTCTGCGATCGCTCCTCAAGCAACCGTTTGGCCAAATCTTGCTTGGCTTAGTTGTGATCGGCTTGTCAGGATATGTACTCTGGCGGCTTGTCCAAGCGATTATGGATACGGAGAACAAAGGCACGAATGCCAAAGGTATTATCCTGCGACTCAGTTATGCTGGCAATGGTTTAATTTACGGTGGGTTAGCTATCACCGCTGTGGATCTCATCATCGATGAAGTCGAGCGTGAAGTAGACATCGACGATAGCTATGGTTCGAGAGACTGGACAGCCCTCTTGTTAGCTCAGCCGTTTGGTCAGTGGTTAGTTGGAATGGTAGGGGCGATCGTAATTGGGGTAAGTTTCTACGAGCTCTATCAAGCCTACACCGCCAACTTCCGTCGAAAGTTCAAACTTAACGAGATGAGCGACACCGAAAAAACTTGGGCAACGCGCATCGGTCGATTTGGTCTAGCTGCACGGGGCATTGTTTATAGCATAATTGGCTTCTTCTTAATTCAGGCAGCGCGTCAGTCTAACTCCAATCAAGTCAGAGGATTAAAAGGGGCGTTGGACTCATTGGCGCGGCAATCTTATGGTCGCTGGTTGTTGGGAATTGTGGCGCTCGGTCTGATTGCTTATGGTGTCTATTATATAGTTCAGGCAAGATATCGACGGATTAATGTTACCTAGTGAATCACTCCAAATCGTCACGAAAACTACTTCCAAAGACAGTCGAAAACTATCCATACAGTTGCCAACGTTTAAGGAGCATGGTGGTTAGAAATATCTATTGTTCAAAAAATTTTGAACGCACGCATTAATCATGAGTTTACAAATTTTTCGCGGCAGTCGATTCATGGATGAAGTGGTCTTCTTTCACCGCAACAGTGCGACCCTAATTCTGGCTGACCTGATTGAGAACTTCGATCCGAACAAAGTCAGTCAGAATTTTCGCTGGCTATTGAAGTTAGCTGGCAGTACCGATCCGGATGGGAAAGCGCCACCTGACTTGCGACTTACCTTCTGGGGACACAGGCGCAAGCACGTCAATTTGTTGAGCAGATGCTGCAATGACAACCTGAAAGAATCATTTTGTCGCACGGTCGCTGGTATGCGTCTAACGGTGTTGTTGAGTTGCGTCGTGCTTTTCGTTGGCTTGGAGATTTTGATTAATTGATGCGATCTCCGAAGGCGCAGCTCCGCTGACCTCTGTTAGGCTTCCCCTTTCAGTTCGTCAATTTCTAACAAACTAACGACTAACCCAGCAAGCGGAACAGCTAGAAAAATACCCAACAGCCCTGCGACTTTAGCGCCGACTAACAACGCAAAGAAGATACCGACCGGATTAACATTAACGGAATTTTGCATAATTCGAGGCGAAATCAAATTATCTTGGATCTGCTGCAATATAATGCAAGCTGCCAAGACTTTGAAGGCAAGCCAAACATTCTGAGGTAACAAAATTAAAAAAACGATACCAACTCCTAAAGTAGCGCCAATTCCAGGAATGATATCAAGAATTCCAGCTATTAGTGACAAGATTAATGGAAAAGGGACTTGTAAGACTATAAAAACAATAAAAGTAGAAACAGTAAGAAATAAAACGACGATTAGTTGTCCTTGAAAAAATCCCACAAATTTTGTCTTAACGTTATAGACAAAGCGTTTGCGTAAGTGTTTGGGGACAATCTTAAGAGCGAACTTCCAAAGTCGCGTTCTATGCAGCAACATGAAGAAAGCGATAACAGCAATTAAAATTAAATCGATTAAATTAACTAATAAAGATGTCAATATTGTGAAAATATCGCTAAGCCTTGATAAGAATATATTTTTGATTGGTTCTTGAATGACATCCAAATTTACTGGGAGATTTTGAGTTTGCAGAAAATCTTCTAATTGTCTTACTAAAGGTTCTAAAGAATTAACAAACTCAATAATTTTATTGATGAATTGTTGTCCTTGAGATAACACGGCTAAGCCCACAGTGACGAACAGACCGCTAATAGTCAGAAAACTCACCAATACAACGAAGCCTACAGCGACACTACGGGGTAAAAAACGTTCCAACCATCTGACAGGATAGCTCAGCAAAGAAGCTATAATCGCTGCAAAGGTAAAGGTAACTATCACTGTTTCAAAATAAGCTAAAAGCTGTACCGCCGCCCAGCCTGAAGCAAAAAATAGTAAAAAGCGGACTAATGATAAATTACTCAGGCGCTCCAAAAAATTTTTTATTGGTGGTTCACGCATTTTATTTTAAGGTTGATTAAAAAATTATATCTCTAGTTCGAGTAGTAAATTCGTGTTTAGGCAAGTATATATCTATGGTTTATAAGCTTTTTAAACTTACTAAACATTACTGTTTATTAAAACTATATTATTAGAAATAAATTAATTGCAAACTTGGCTCTATATCTTGATTTTTGTAAAAAACTCACTAAATATTTAGATGTAAATCTCAATCCAACTGCACAGTTGCTATAAATAATACAGCTAAAGTCCTTATTTCTCTATTGATACATTGTAAAAGTTTAGGAGTTTTTCCCATGAAACAGATAATTGATTGGCAAACATCTGTGGTGATAACAGCCTCAATTGCGCTTGCTTTGACGGCTTTTCCCGTTTCCTCTACTGCCGCTAGTACAGCCATGCTAACGGGTATTCGCTCCTCCGCCCCAGGACAAACATCATTCCAAAACGAGGATAAATATGAACTGGCGCAAGCCTCGGATAACTGTCGCCGGGTTGACACTCGCACTACTTATCTCAATGTCCGCTCAAGCCCTAGTGGCGCGATTATCGATTCATTACCCGACAAAACTCTTGTCACCATCGAAAATACTGGCAGCAATGGCTGGGTACCGATTTCATCTCCCCAACAGGGGTATGTGTTTGGGGCGTATCTCACTTCCTGCGAACAGCCAGTACCTCCTTCTGAAACAGCGACACCATTAGATAACTGTAGGGAAGTTGCAGTGAGAGGCACTACTCGTGTCCGAGAAGAACCCTCAATTAATAGCCCGATCAAGGGAGTATTGACTTATCTACAGCGTGTCGCCATTGTGAATCGTGGTGAAAACGGTTGGGTACCGATTTCAGGACCCATTCCGGGTTATATCTCTTCGGCTGCTCTTAAGTATTGTTCCTAATTAATTGGCAAGATTTAATAGGGAGCATCCCATTTTTGCAGAAATCTTTCCTTGGATAGGGGTTAAGGGAACCAGTAACAGTTAATCTTTTGTCTAACCGCAATTGCTCTATAGATATGAAGGAATAAACAACTATGGCACTTTCAAAAAACTTGTTTTCCTTGGTTACAGCTTTAGTTTTTCTAGTACTAGCGGCTGGTTGTGAAAGTCCTGAATATGAGGAAGAAGATCGCCTGGGTATAGTTCCAGAAACCAGCCGTTTACAACAATAGAATCTATTTCTTTATATCCAACTATATCCAACCGGGATAAAGAACAAAGACTTTAAAAATCAGTCCCAGAATCAAGGGGAGATGGTGCGAAGATGACCAGTAGGAGCGATCGCAATACTTCAATTCAGGCAGATAACAAGCAGGATCGGGATAACGAGCGACAGATAGCACAGCCGCCAAAGGGGTGGAAGCGCCTGAAGTGGTTGGGACCAAGCTTTTTATGGATGCTATCTGCGGCTGGTTCTGGGGAGTTGCTGTTTACGCCTCGAATCGCCGCCCTCTATGGCTACTCTCTCCTCTGGGCGCTACTTGCGGCTGTTATTCTCAAATGGTTTATCAACCGCGAGGTAGGGCGCTTCTCAGTCTGCACGGGGGCAACGATACTCGAAGGTTTTAGGCGACTTCCTGGCCCCAAAAACTGGGCAATCTGGCTGATTTTAGTGCCGCAGGTGGTTGTAGCGATCGCCACTGTTGCCGGACTCTCAGGTGCCGCTGCCACTGCACTGATTCTAGTAACGGGGGGAACGGTTCAGCTTTGGACAGTCATTATCATCGCTGTGACAGCAGCGATCGTTTTCCTGGGGCAGTACAAAACTGTGGAAAAGATTTCTTCCTATGTCGGGATTGCCCGCACGGTTGCCGTAGTTGCTGCTGCCATCTTTGTTTTTCCTAACCTGAAGAACCTGACAGCAGGGTTATTGCCGCAAATTCCAGCTAATGTGCAATATCAGGAAATCTTGCCTTGGTTAGGGTTTATGCTGGCAGGGGCAGCAGGTTTGATGTGGTATTCCTACTGGGTGGAAGCGAGAGGGTATGGTGCTGCGGCACTTAAGCAAGAACAACCGCTCGATCCCAATCAAATTAATCAGGAAGAACGCGATCGCCTACGCGGTTGGACTACCCTAATGACCCTATCTAACACCTTAGCTGTAGTCGGTGCGCTCTTAGCCGCATTATCTTTCCTGATTCTCGGTGGAGAGTTGCTGCATCCCCAAGGGCTAGTGCCCAAAGAAAATCAGGTGGCTGAAACGTTGGGTAGTTTGCTTGGCGATCTTTGGGGACCATTTGGTTTCTGGTTTATGATTGCGATTGTTTTTATTACCTTTTGTAGCACCACGCTGTCAGTTCAAGATGGCTTTGGGCGGATGTTTGCTGATGGGACAAATATTCTTTGCCAAGGGTTTGGCGTGCAGGGACGCTGGACGAATGAAACGTTTTTACGCAAAGCTTACA
This sequence comes from Cyanobacteria bacterium UBA8803, assembly GCA_003505715.1. Classification (GTDB taxonomy): domain Bacteria; phylum Cyanobacteriota; class Cyanobacteriia; order Cyanobacteriales; family Coleofasciculaceae; genus UBA8803. Next base: position 49,830 of record DNXU01000482.1, read on the forward strand.
TCGTAGGATTACTTGCTGCTTTACCCATTGGAATTTACCTAATTTTTGGTCAACCCATTGCTTTACTTCAGTTAGCTGGAGGCATTGAAGCTGCCCATATTCCGATTGTTACGGGGCTAACGCTTTACCTGAATCATCGAATGCTGCCTCCTGAATTGCAACCGTCAAAATTCACATGGGCAGGCACTGCGCTCGCGGGACTGTTTTTCGCCGTGTTTGCAATTATTTATCTCCTACAGTTACTGGGGGTTATGGGTTTTGGTGGTTAACGGAATAATTTTTAATTAGAACTCTTAACACAAAAAGATGTCTGAAGTTAACAGCCATTCTTACTTTCTGACTCCCCTATCATCCAATCCCAGCTATCCATTGTTTGTGTTTCTGCCAGGAATGGACGAGACGGGGAAGGAGCTGATGCGTATCCAAACCGCAGGTTTAGAAACCGCTTTTGATGTGCGATGTTTTGTAATTCCACCTGATGATTTGAGAAATTGGGATGTCCTGTCATCTCAAGTAATAGCTTTAACTAGAGCCGAACTAGAAAAGGCACCTCGACCATTGGTTTACTTATGTGGTGAATCCTTTGGGGGTTGCATCGCTCTTAAGGCTGCACTGAGAGATCCCCAACTGTTTAATCGCATTGTTTTAATCAACCCAGCTTCTTCATTTCATCGGATACCTTGGTTAGTTTTGGGAACACTCGTTTTTCCTTGGATACCTCAACTGTTTTATAAAATGTTTTCATTCACCGCCTTGCCAATTTTAGCTCCTTTAAATCGATTAGAGCCTGCTGCCCGTCAAGCACTGTTGAAATCCGTTCGAGCCGCACCCAAGAAAACGGCTAATCAGCGTTTATCTCTGATGAGACAGTTTGATATTGACCAGACGCAACTCCATCAACTTACTCAACCTGTCTTGCTAATTGCAAGTTCAGCCGATCGACTTTTGCCTTCTGTTGCAGAGGCAAAGCGCCTAGCTAGAATTCTACCCAATGCTCAAGTGGTGACTCTACCCCATAGCGGTCATGCCTGTCTGGTGGAAGTAGATATTCAGCTTTTGAAAATTCTGCTTATTTGGAATAGGTCAGAAGCAGGGCGTAAGCACTACGAAATTCAAAAATAGATGCTATAAATTCTATCATCTAACATTCAAAATCGAGTTGAATTCTTGATAGGAGAAAGCATAATGGCATTAGTTTTAGAACAAATTAACGTGGAGGGATTAGCGCACCTATCCTATCTGGTTGGTGATGACAAAACAGGTGTTGCAGCAGTCATCGATCCGCGTCGCGATGTGGATGTTTATCTGCAAATGGCACGCGATCGCGGCGTTAGAATTACTCACATTATCGAGACACACATCCACGCTGATTTTGTATCCGGTTCCCATGAACTCAAAGCCCGAACTGGCGCAGCGATCTATGGTGGGAAAAGTGATGACTACCACTTCGAGTTACAGCAGATGAATGAGGGAGACGAGTTGCAAATCGGAAGTGTCACCCTCCGCGCATTGCACACCCCCGGACATACACCAGAACACATCTGTTTGCTCATTTACGATGCAAAACAAGGGAAAGAGTCGTTTGGCATATTTACTGGAGACACGCTGTTTAACCTAGATGTCGGACGCCCCGATCTACTAGGTACAGGTACTGAGAAAAAACAGGCAGCGCAACTGTACCATTCCTTATTCGACAAACTCGTACCTCTCGGCGATCGCATGGAAATTTATCCCTGCCACGGTGCGGGTTCGTCGTGTGGGAAGTCAATTGGCGATCGCAGACAAAGCACTATCGGTAACGAGCGAATTTTTAGCCCCGCGTTCAAGGAACGTACCGAATCAGAGTTTGTCGAGTGGATTTTGAGCGATATGCCAGAACCACCGAGACACTACGCACGCCTAAAAAAAGTAAACGCCAAGGGTGCGTCAGTGAAGGGTTGCGTGCCAACTCTGCCACCGCTATCGCCCCAGCAATTCCAGACGATGATGCAGGAGGAGAACAGCATCGTCATCGATGCCCGCTCAATTCTTGCCTTTGGTGGTGGGCATATTCCTGGTGCGATTAATATTGCATTGCTCCCTGCGTTTCCCAATTGGGTGGGTTGGACGATCGACCCAGAAAAGACAATTCTGCTAGTTGTGGAGAGTGAGCGTGACGTATCTCTGGCGACACAACAGTTATTCCGCATTGGTTACGACAACTTAGCGGGCTATCTGCATAATGGCATGACAAGTTGGCAGAATGCAGGCTTGCCCCTGAAGCATCTGGGTGAATGGACGGTGCAGGAGTTAAACCAGCATAAAGATGAGCCTAACGTCACAGTACTGGATGTGCGGAGTGACAGCGAATACGAGAGCGGCTACGTGCCTGGTGCTACACACATCTTTGTACCGCATCTAGAAGAACAGCTCAATGAATTAGATAAAAACCAGGCGATCGCAACCTACTGCGGTACTGGTTATCGGGCATCAATTGCCGCAAGTCTCTTGCAAAAGCACGGATTTGAAAACGTCATCAATGTCCCCGGTTCGTGGACTGCCTGGAAAGCTGCAAAGCTACCCGTGCAGCAACCCAAGCAAGCCAAAGCCGCTACTGCTCTCTGAGCCAGCCTCAGGTGGTGTCTTATTGAGGGTAGCCCTCCAAACCAATGAGCGAGAACTGACACGTTTTGTCCTATGTGTTGTTAGGAGAATCCTTTGAGTGGATTCACCTTGTAGGCTTTGCGGCAGTGCTGGCAGGCGTACTCCTGATTTCACGGGAACATGCAAAACATCACTAGGCTGACTATATGAAGGAATACCTAATCGCCCTAGTTTTAGCGACAATGCCTGCGATCGGCAGCTTTATCGGAGGACTGTTCGCCGAGTCTGTACCCCTATCCAACCGCAACTCAAGTCTGGCGCTTCATGCGGCGGCTGGCATCGCTTTGGGGGTCGTGGGTGTAGAGCTAATGCCGCAGATCCTCCAAGCCGATCCGCCTTGGCTCATCATCCTAGCTTTTGTTGCAGGTGGTTGCTTTTTCATTTTCATACGTCAGTCAATTAAATGGGTTCAAAACTTTATTGGCAGTTCTAAGAACAAGGCTGCACCCTGGTTAATCTTCCTCGGCGTTGGAGTGGATCTTTTCAGCGATGGTCTGATGGTCGCTACTGGCTCGACAATTGCTTTCGGTCTGGGACTACTCCTCGCTTTGGGTCAGGTGATGGCTAACATTCCTGGAGGGTTGGTTACCCTTGCCAGCTTTAGAGAACAGAAGGTTTCGCGACGCAAACGCCGATTGATATCCGCGTTCTTCATTCTGCCCTCTTTTTTCGGCGCGACACTCGGCTACTGGGCAGTACGCGGTCAACCTCAGATTCTCAAGTTTGGGCTGCTTGCCTTTACTGCCGGGATACTAACCACAGTGGTCGTGGAGAATATGGTTCCTGAAGCGGCTGAAAAAGAAAAAGAGACTTATCTGGAGACCCTCGTTTTTGTAGGCGGCTTTGCGCTTTTCGCTCTGCTTTCTGTCTACTTTGGCTAGTTGATGAAATCGTGTGCAATTGCAAAAGCTACAGTCTCATAACGTAGATAGAGCATTGGTTAAGAGGATAAACATGGCAGAATTTCGTAGGAAAAATCCACCGTTTGAGAAAGAAGTCATCACCGATCAAAAGTTTCCCTTCCGTTTACTCGCCTTTCCTGCGGCTACGTTGGTAAAAGCGATGGTTTGACTGACCTTGCCGATAATTTTCAGATGGACTGGGAGTTCGACCATGCTGAAGAGGGCGACCGACTGGCTCGGCGATGCCCTTAGCTTGGGCGCACGCAGAGTATATTACGCTACTGTGATCGCTTCGGGATGGATGGGTTTTTGAATTGATTCCAGAGGTGGCAAACCGCTATCTGGACAACCGGAAGACCAGTCAGTTGTTGGAGATTTGGAAGTTCAACCGGCAGATTCGCACCGTCAAGCCAGGATATACCCTGCGGATTCAAGCACTGGCTCCTTTCCGGCTGCGCTGGTCTTTTGATGATTGGCGATCGCTTTTTCTGAAACACCGACCTGATGCCATCACCACTGGGCGCAGAATATCAGCCTCTATACATGTCCCAATATTAAGTTATTATTTCAGGGCAACTTAAAATCTCTCTTCTCAGCTTGATATTTCCTCAAAATATTGATATTTGAGCAAATAAATAGATGACAATGACAAGAAAACAGTTCAAGGTCGCTCGTGGTTGGGGATTAGGGGAACCAATAACCCTAATGGTATGCTTCGTTACTACCTTCTGGGCGAGTTATGTCCTTGCTCAAATAACCCCGGATGGCACGTTGGGACTAGAGCATTCTGTTGTCACCCCCAATGTCAATATCAACGGCAGTATAACTGACCGAATTGACGGTGGGGCAATCAGGGGTGCGAACCTGTTCCATAGTTTCATACAATTCAATGTTGAGGACGGACAGCGAGTCTACTTTGCTAATCCCGTGGGAATTGAGAACATCCTGACGCGGGTCACAGGCACTAGCAACTCCCATATTCAAGGAACCATCGGTGTTACTGGCGGTAAGGCAAATTTGTTTTTAATTAACCCTAACGGTATTATCTTTGGCAAAAATGCTCAGTTGGATGTGACAGGTTCATTTGTAGCAACGACAGCAAATGCAATTCAATTTGGTAATCAAGGGTTTTTCAGTGCTACTGAACCTGAGACTCCTTCGTTACTGAATATTCAGCCTTCAGCCTTTTTCTTTAATCAAATTAGTTCTGGAGCAATTGAAAACCGTTCAATTACCGCAGCAGGGGTAGATGGATTAGGGAATGCTATATATGGGCTGCGAGTGCCAGATGGCCAAAGCTTACTGCTAGTGGGTGGAAACATAGCGATCGATGGAGGAGGAGTAAATGCTCTAGGGGGTCGAGTGGAATTGGTAGGAGTTGCTGGTTCAGGGACGATAGGGTTGGATATTAATGGCAATAACTTGAGTTTGAGTTTTCCGGAAGATGCAGTACGGTCTAATATATTCCTCACCAATAAAGCTGTTGTTAATACTAGTGGGGAGGGTGGGGGTGAAATTAACGTTTGGGGTAGGGGCGTGACACTAAACGAGGGTTCCCAGATAGTGGGCACTACCTTAGGTGAGAAAGCTGGGGGCGGGTTAACAGTTGATGCTTCTGAGTCTGTTGAACTTCTAGGGACTGGGTTTAACAACTTTGAACGAACTTTTATAGCGGGTGGTTTATCTGGAAAACTTCGCCCATTTAACCCAGGTACTGGCTTGTTTACTGGCACTGTTGGTACAGGTGCAGCAGGTGCGATCGCGATTAATACCAAGGAGTTAATCCTCCGAGATGGTGGGATTATACTGAGTCCTACATTTAGCCAAGGTGCTGGGGGTAGTCTTACCGTTCGCGCTTCAGAGTCTGTGGAAGCGAGCGGCTCTGGTTTAATAACTGCAACTTTAAGAGGTGCAACTGGAGCAGCAGGCAGTATCACTGTTAACACTCAACAGTTGATTGTTCGGGATGGGGCAGTTGTTGCAACCACTACATTGGGTGAGGGAGCTGGGGGAGAGATAGTTCTGAGAGCGTCAGAGTCAGTAGAAATCCTGCGAAGCCCAGCCAGAATTTTAGTTCCTACAGGCATAGCCACCTCTACTATTGGGGGTAATGGATCAGCCGGTGGAATAGTGATCGATACTGGGCGGTTGATTGTTCGAGATGGGGCACAGATAAGCGCTGCTAGTGGCTCTAGGATCTTAGATATACCTACTGGAGGTCGAGGGGGAAACTTGATTGTAAAAGCTTCTGAGTTTGTAGAAGTGACTGGCTTCTCAGATGACAATCGCTTCCCCAGTATCTTGTCAAGTTCAACTGATAGCACAGGAGATGCTGGAAACGTAGCATTGAAGACTAGACAGTTAATTATCCAAAAGGGGGCGCGGGTTTCAGCAAGCAGTACATTCGGTACAGGAAACGGAGGAAATTTGACAATTGATGCATCGGATTGGGTGCAGCTAATTGGTGCTGTCAATACTCGCGTTATTGGTGCTTCTAATATCCCTAATAGCGAGCGTACTGGTGCTGGTGGTGGACTTTATACTCAAACGAGAATAGCAGGTAATGCGGGTGAATTGACGATTAACACGGGTTATTTATTGGTTCAAGATGGGATGACTGTGTCAGCCATAACCTCTGCTGGTAGGGGTGGTAATATTACCGTGACAGCTAATACTGTAGAGGTTGTCAACGGTGGGCAACTGCGCACGACTACGGAAGCTGGTGAAGATGCGGGGGATATCCATCTGATAGTGCGAGATAGAGTCATCCTGACTGGGGCAGACAGTGGATTGTTGGCTAACACGACGGAGGGTTCTAGCGGCAACGGTGGCAGTATTTTGATTCGCAACCCAAACAGCGTATTAATTCGAGATGGCGCAAGGGTGGCTGTCGATAGTAAAGGTACTGGAGTTGGCGGTGATATCGATATTCAGGCAGGTTCTGTGACTTTAGAAAATCAAGCCAGCCTGTTGGCAGACACAGCTAGCAAGACAGGCGGCAATATTACCCTACAACTACAGGATTTGTTGCTGCTACGCAATGCTAGCAAAATCTCTACCAACGCAGGCACAGCTCAGGCAGATGGGGATGGCGGCAACATTGGGATTGATACTGGCTTCATCGTAGCCGTTCCCCAAGAAGATAGCGACATCACTGCCAATGCCTTCCAGGGACAGGGGGGTAAGATCAATATTACAGCTACTGATATCTATGGTATTGAGTTTCGCCCAAACCTCACTCCATATAGTGACATTACCGCTAGTTCAGACTTTGGTGTAGACGGCGTTGTGGACATCAACAAGCTGGATGTTGACCCGGTGCGGGGGATCGCAGGCTTACCTAGTGAACCCGTCCATACCGAAGTTGCCCAAGATTGCCAAACGGCTGGAGGAAAGGCAAGCGGTAGCTTCGCTAATACCGGACGCGGGGGTTTGCCTAGTAATCCCTATGAACCTCTTGGTAGTAGTGAGATATTAGCAGATGTACAACCTCCAACCCAATGGACATCAAATTCAGCAAGTACTGCCACACCTTCTACCTCAGCCCAGACCAACTCTAAGCGAATTGTCGAAGCTAACGGATGGAGAATAAACAAAAATGGGGAGGTGGTTCTGGTTGCTGAAATTCCCGCAGTCCCATCTCTATGGGGTTGTCGCCTGCGTTAACTGCCTGCAAAGTCTTGAATTGAAGGTGTTCGCGAACCCATGAATAGGAAATCCTTGGTATTCTGGCCTCGCATTCAACTCTTTTTCAAACACGCACAACTTAAGGTCTACTATCGGATATTTGGACTCATCCTGCTCGCTCTATTGGGACTAACAACTACCCTGAGTATTCCTGCTATCTCAGCTCAACCGGGTGAAAGAACCTCTGAAACAATTACTCAGACCTCAAATGCTCAGTCCTTACTCCAACAAGGCATCGTACTTTACCAAGCCGATCGCTTTACAGAAGCAGCAGCAATCTGGCAACAGGCAAATTCTGCCTATGCATCTCAAGGAGATCGTCTCGGTCAGGCTTTGGTGCTGAGCAATCTCTCCTTAACTTATCTGAATTTGGGACAGTGGGAGGAAGCACAACAATATATAGAACAGAGCTTCAACCTGCTGGAAAGTTCAAAAAATAGCACCGACTCCCATACTTATCAAGAAATTCTGGCTAAAGCCCTGAATGCTCAAGGAAACTTGCAATGGGAACGAGGGCAGATAGAACAGGCACTCTCCACCTGGAAAGAGGCAACTCGTCACTACGCAGCAGTGGGTCATGGCGAGGGCATTGTTATGACTAAAATTAATCAATCTAAGGCTCTGCAAACTTTGGGATTGAGCCTTGAGGCAGAAGAGATCTTGCAGCAAGTTTATCAAAATCTGCAACAACAACCCGACTCTTACCTAAAAGCGACAGGTTTGCGTTACCTGGGCACGGCATTCAGGCGAGTGGGTAATTTAGAACAGTCTCGGCAGGTTTTAGAGGAAAGTTTGGCACTGGCAGAACACCCCAAAGCGCAGAGTTTGACTTGGCTGGAGTTGGGCAATACCGCACGCGCCTTAGCCCAGCGAGCCACAGCCCTCGGTCAGGAAAACCAGGCTACAACCCATACTCAAGAGGCTATCAAGTTTTATCAAGAGGCGGCAAAGGTTGGGGAGGACAGGAAGGCAATGTCCTTACTGAGTGGAGGACTTCAAGCCCAACTGAATCAGCTTAGCCTCTTGGTGGAAACTGGAAAAAGGTCAGAGGCAACACAACTATTGCCTAAAATCCAGCAGGCGATCGCTAACTTACCTCCAAGTCGCTCTACCATCTACGCTCAACTGAACTTGGCTCGCAGTCTGACTTGTCTCCAGCCTAATATTGACAAAAACGTGCTATTGTGCAGTAGGGAACAACAACAGTCCCAGCAACCACGTCCCGCACCAGGCTCTGGGATAGAAACCCCCTCCTGGCAAGCAATAGCCCAAATTTTAGCTACCGCCCGCCAACAAGCTCAAAGTTTACAAGACCGCAGAGCTGAATCCTATGCCCTCGGTCAGTTGGGGGGACTCTACGAGCTAAAAGACCAGTGGTTAGAGGCTCAAAAGCTTACCCAAGAAGCTCTCTTTATCGTCGAGACGCTGCCATCTCCTGATATCCGCTACCGTTGGGAATGGCAGTTGGGGCGTTTGTTGGAAAAACAGAGAGATATTAAAGGAGCGACTGCTGCCTACACCAGAGCTGTTGAAGCGCTAGAGTCCATTCGCTCCGATCTGCTTGCCATCAACTCAGATGTTCAGTTTTCCTTCCGGGATAACGTCAAACCTATCTATCGGGGGTTAGTCAATTTGCTCTTAACAACGGAGGGCAATGCTCAACCTAGTCCAGAGAATCTTAAGAAAGCCATCCAAGCAACTGATTCGCTGCAACTGGCAGAACTGGAAAACTTCCTGGGCTGCAACTTATCTGCGATCGCATCCCTAGACCAAGTCACTGACCCAAAAGCAGCCATTATCTACCCCATCATTCTAGAAGACCGCATAGCTATTATCTTTGAGTCTCCGGGTTCCCAACAGTTGAGTTATCAAGAAACTCCCATTCTCCAACCGGAGGTGGAACAAACATTGAGGTCATTGCGAGACAACTTGACAGTTCCTGGTAATACCCCTGAAGCACTCGAAGAAGCGCAAAAAGTATACGAGTGGATAATCAAACCTCTGGAACCCTTACTAGAACAGAGTCCTCAACTGGAAACCCTAGTGTTTGTTTTAGATGGATCTCTGCGGAATATTCCCATGGCGGTTCTCTATGACGGCGAACAGTATCTCATTGAGAAAAAATATGCGATCGCAGTTGCTCCCCGCGTTAAACTGTTTAGTCCCAAAGCGTCAGAGCCAGGAATCCAAGTCTTTACAGGAGGAATTGGCATTCCCCAAGTTATTGAAGACACCCCATTTCCGGAAATCGCCAAATTACAGGAAGAACTAGAGCGAATTGCCGAGAAAACGGCTGCCAGCCCACCCTTGTTGAATGAAGATTTTACAAAAACCAACATTCAACAGCAACTCCAAGCAGGTAGCTTTAGTGCCATTCATTGGAAAACTCACGGGGTATTCAGTTCTGACCCAGAACAAACCTATATAGTGGCATACCAAGAACGCATCAAAGCTCAAGATTTGAATACTCTAATCCAGGCAGGTAGCCAACGCAGAACCAAACCCCTGGAATTGATGGTGCTAAGTGCCTGTGAAACCGCTCAAGGAGACGATCGAGCCGTTTTAGGTTTAGCTGGAATTGCAGTACGAACAGGTGCCCGCAGTGTCTTATCTACTTTATGGGTGGCTAAAGACGCACCCAATACAGAATTCATGGTGCGGTTTTATGAAGAATTAGCCAAACCTGGCATGACCAAAGCTCAAGCCGTGCGCCAAGCTCAACTGGCTTTATTGAACGAGTACGGATACACGACTCCTTATATCTGGAGTACTTATGTTTTGGTTGGGAATTGGTTGTGAAGGTGATGGGTGATGGGTGATGG
>DNXU01000379.1 GCA_003505715.1 Cyanobacteria bacterium UBA8803
ATCCCCCAATTCTGGGGGACTTTAAGAATAAGAATAGGTTCCCCCCAAAGTTGGGGGGCTAGGGGGGCAATAGCGATCGCGCTAGCTTCAGTATCGTTTAAAATTTCTGTATCAGATATCTATAATAAAGTAAATTTTGAGCAGGTAGATGGGGAAACTGCACCCAATGTAGGAGAGGTTTATAGGTTAAAACTAACTAAAATTATTTCCGAATAGTCGGTTTCAACAACCGACTTAATCTATGAGCCAGAGAATTTATTCTATGGCGGGTTTGTACTGAAAAACTGCTACTAGTATGATTGAATGCAACTTAGTATCAGTTACCGCCAGTCGCCCTGCACCGTAAAAGCTGCCCAATAATAAGGAGACTGCCATTGTTCAGAATTCCACATCTCTAATTGCGCCTCTCTCAAAGCGGTTATCGGATTTTGCCCGCCTTGCAACATCTTCTGATAAAACTTCGCCATCACCTCTGAAGTAGCAACATCATTCACCTTCCAAAAACTTACCACCACGCGCCTTGCCCCAGCATACATAAAGCCTCTGGTCAAGCCTATCAAGCCTTCCCCTTTCACTTCTTTACCCAATCCAGTGTCGCAAGCACTCAAAACCACTAATTCCGCAGGCAAATTGAGGTTGAAAATATCGTGCAAGCGCAAGAAACCATCTTGGGATTTGCCTTGTTGGTCGAATAGAGACAGCACAATGCCTGATAATTCAGGATTGACTGGATCGACTAAGCCATGAGTCGCCAAGTGAACGATTTGATATTGAGCTAAGTTGGGGTCAATAGCCTTGGCAAAAGAGGCATCAAAGTCCAAAGCTTGCAGGCTTTGCCCGTTGGGAACCAGGGCGAGGATTTTCTCAGCTTCAATGCGAGTGTTTGGCAAACGGTCATATATCTTAGCACTATCCCCTAAACCCAAATTACGGGTAGCGCGAGTCCGAGCCAAATTGTTGGGCGTTTCAGGGATTGGTTGGGTGGGAGTGTTAGCTAGGCGAGGGTCATTAGCAGCGAAGATGGGATCAGCAATTACGGCAACGATTTTGGCAGCAGTGGCACGGTTTTGCAGTTGGCGGCGTTGAATCGCAACGGTGGAGGCAGAAGGGAGGGTGATGATTTCGTTTTGGACTAAAAGCGGGGTGGTGGGAGAAGATGGGATGGGTAGTGCGGCAAAAGGAACAGATTGCAATACCCCATCCCCAACAATCAGTAAGCGTTTATTGCCCAGTTGAGAGGCAACGGGGGCGAGAATTATCTGACTCAGGGGGAGTCCGCTTTCCAGTGTGGCTGCACTAGAAGTGAGAGATTTACGGAAAGGTTGGGCGGCGGCTTCGATTTCGCTGCGTTTGGGTAGTACGTAACTGGTAATGCTGTTTTTGCTCACCAACCACAGGTAACTGCTGTCTTCACCCAAGGAATATTCTAAAAGTATGGTATCTTCGTCGAGTACCTGTTGTTGAATTTCTTGTAAGTTTAGAGGTTGGGGATATTTCAGAGCAGCGTAACGGGGACTGGTGGTGCGAATTTGGGCTTTGAGTTGGTCGAGTTGAGTCAGAACGGTATCGATTTTTTGTTTAATTTCATCAAGTTGTTGTTGGGTATGTTGGCTGCTCAGTAGTTGATACTTTTGATAATCGAAGGTGTTGAGTTGTTGTTGTAATCTTTGTTCTTGTTCTAGTAGTTTGGGGTCTACACCTTGGCGGATATTGGCGTTAGCTTCGGTGAGGAGTTCGAGGAGACTTCTAGCACGAGCGCGTTCGCTAGCGTGGAGGGCGAGGGCATCGTAACCTTGGGAGGGGTTTTGTTGATGCAGTTGCATTAGGAGGTCGATGTAGAACTCGTAGTAGTCTTGGACGGTGGCGAAGTATGAGGCGCGGAGTTCTTGGGAGCCAATTTTGGTGCGGAGGTCTTCAATAATGGTGGTGGTGTTCTCTATCAGGGTTAAGGCTTCTTTCAGGTTGCCTTGGCTGCGTTGCAAGACGGCGGTGTTATAGAGAGTAGTAGCTTCTACACTTATATCTCCCACCACCTGAGATAGGGGCAAAGCTTGGTTGTAGAATTCCAAAGCTTTCTGTGTTTCTCCCAATGAGTGGTAGACATTGCCAATATTAGTGAGAGTACGGGCTTCCTGCTCTCTATGCCCCACCGCCCGTAGTAGGGGTAAAGCTTGGTTGTAGTATTCTAAGGCTTTCTGCTTTTCTCCCAATGAGTCGTAGACAGCACCAATATTACTCAGAGTACCGGCTTCCCTACCTCTATCCCCTATCGCCTGTAATACGGGTAAAGCTTGGTTGAATAATTCCAAAGCTTTGTGCTTTTCTCCCAATGAGTTGTAGACAGCGCCCATATTATTGATAATACTGGCTTCTCCACCTTTATCCCCCACCACCCGTATTAGGGGCAAAGCTTGGTTGTAGTATTCCAAGGCTTTCTGCTTTTCTCCCAATGAGTCGTAGACACTGCCAATACTATTGAGAGTATTGGCTTCCCCACCTCTATCTCCCACCGCCCGAAATAGAAGCAGAGCTTGGTTGAAGAATTCCAAGGCTTTCTGCTTTTCTCCCAATGAGTTGTAGACAGAGCCAATATTATTGAGAGTATAAGCTTCCCCACTTCTATCCCTGACCGCCCGTATTAGGGACAAAGCTTGATTTAATGATTCCAAAGCTTGCTGCATTTCTCCCAATGAGTCGTAGACAGAGCCAATGCCAGAGAGAGTAAGGGCTTCCATACCTCTATCCCCCACTGCCTGAACTAGGGGCAGAGCTTGGTTGAAGAATTCCAAGGCTTTCTGCTTTTCTCCCAATGAGGAGTAGATATAGCCGATGTAATAAAGAGATACGGCTTCTGAGCCTTTGTCACCTGCTTGACGATAAAGTACGAAAGCCTGTTCAAATTTAGGAATTGCCTGTCGCAGAGATTCTGCTGTTCCTTGTTTATAGAGTTGAAGCGCTTCCTGAAAAACCTGTTCAGCCGCATCAGAGTTAGCTGGCTGTTGGGCTATCCTGGGAGCTATCGGCTGAGGGATAGCAGCGAAGGATTGTGAGCCTAAGAGTAAGCAAGTTATCCCAGAAAGTGAAATCAACGGCACTAACCCCAGCCAAAGTTGTTTCTGAGTTACTGCTGTTTTGAAACGTTGAACCATCACTGCACCTCAATTATTAATGGATTAAATCGAGCGAGAATCGACGCTACTGCCAATCGCCCTGCACGGTAAACGCTGCCCAATAATAAGGAGACTGCCATTGCCCAGAATTCCACATCTCCAACTGCGCCTCTCTCAACGCTGTGACGGGTTTTTGCCCTCCTTGCAACATCTTCTGGTAAAATTTCGCCATCAGTTCCGAAGTAGCCGCATCATTCACACTCCATAAAGATCCCACCACTTGCTTTGCTCCCGCAGACAAAAAGCCTTTTGCCAAACCGATTAACCCTTCTCCTTTCACGTCCTTACCCAAGCTAGTTTCGCTACCACTCAATACCACCAATTCTGCTGGCAAATTCAAATTAAAAATTTCATAAAGCCGCAAAAACCCATCTTGAGGCTTACCATTTCTGTCATATAACGACAGGACAATTTCTGACAGTTCGGGCTGAATAGGATCAAGTACCATGTGAGTGGCAAAGTGAATAATTTTAGATTCGGCCAAATTGGGGTTAGTAACAGTCGATCGCTCCGCCTCAAAATCCAAGGCTGGCAAACGCTGGTTTTCTGGCACGAAGGCGAGAATTTTCTCGGCTTCAATGCGCGTGTAGGGTAGCCGATTGAATATAACTCCCTCTTCCCCAAGTTCCAAGTCTTTGGTAGGTAAACTCTGGGCAGAATTTTTGGCTGGATTGGGAAGGCGAGGGTCATTCAAAGTAAAAACGGGATCGGCAATCACGGCAACATTTTTCGCTATTGGACGATTTTTAAATTGTTGGCGTTGAATGGCAATTAAAGAAGCAGAAGGAAGCGTAATAATTTCATTTCGTGCTAAAAGCGGCGTAGTGGGAGAAGATGGGATAGGCAGTGCAGCAAACGGTACATATTGCAACGCCCCATCTCCAACAATCAGCAAGCGCTTATTACCTAATTGAGATACAATCGGAGCTAAAATTATTCGACTTAATGAAATGCCGCTGTCAATATTTGCGGCATTACTTTTAGCGATAGATTGGCGGAAATTTTGCACAGCAGATTCAATTTCGCTGCGTTTGGGCAGTTGGTAACTGGTGATGCTATGTTTCGTCACCACCCATAAATAACTGCGTTCTTCACCAAGGGCATATTCCAGAAGTATAGTATCTTCATCAAGAACCTGTTGTTGAAATTCCTGTAGCGTTAGGGGTGGTGGATATTTGAGCGCAGCGTAGCGAGGACTGCTAAGGCGAATCTGAGTTTTTAATTGGTCGAGTTGAGCCAGATTAGTGGCGATTTTTTGGTTAATTTCGTTAAGTTCTTGCTCTGTATACTGACGGTTGAGAAGTTGATATTTTTGATGATTTATGCTATTGAGTTGCTGTAGCAAATTGCGTTCTTGTTCTAACAGTTTGGGGTTAGCGCTAGCGCGAATATTTGCGCCCGCTTCGGTGAGGTGTTCGATCAGATTTCTGGCGCGGGTGCGATCGCTAATCTCCCATGCTTGTGCGTCGTACCCTTGATCGGGATTTTGCCAGTGCAGTTGCATCAGCAAATCGCTGTACAACTGGTAATAGCCTTGCACAGTAGCGAAGTAGGAGGCGCGGAGTTTTGGACTGGGTATTGTAGTGCGGAGGTTTTCGACAATAGCGATCGCATCCTCAATTTGAGTCAGTGCAGTATCAAAGTTGCCGCGATCGCGTTCTAACTCAGCACGATTATAAAGGCTAAGGGCTTCCTGTGCCTTGTCTCCCACTACATTACTGACGGGCAAAGCATAACTCAACCTCACCAGCAGGGTAGTGGATACAGCCAAACATTGGAATAATAAAATCAGCCCTGTTAGACGCGCCATCCCTAACCCTCCAAAATTGTCAACAGCCTAACGCCAATCCCCCTGTACAGTAAACGCCGCCCAATAATAAGGAGACTGCCATTGCCCAGAATTCCACATCTCCAACTGCGCCTCTCTCAAAGCAGTAACCGGATTTTGCCCCGACTGAAGCATGTTCTGATAAAACTTACTCATCAATTCCGAAGTAGCGATATCATTCACACTCCACAAACTCACCACAACTCGCTTGGCTCCAGCATACATAAAGCCTCTTGTCAAGCCGATAATCCCTTCCCCTTTCACATTTTCACCTAATCCCGTTTGACAGGCACTCAATACTACCAACTCCGCAGGTAAATTCAGGTTAAAAATATCATGGAGGCGCAAAAATCCATCCTGTGTTTCTCGTTTTTCATTAAAGAGTGATAAGACGATTCCAGATAATTCCGGATTAACGGAATCGAGTAAACCGTGAGTGGCAAAATGAACTATCTGATATTGAGCTAAATTAGGGTCAGTGGCTTGAGTACGAGAGGCGTTAAAGTCTAAAGCTTCCAACTCTTGGATTTCTGGCACTAAAGCCAGAATTTTTTCGGCTTCGGTGCGGGTAAATTTGAGACGGCTAAATAGTGTCGCATTTTCGCCAATCCCTAAATTGCGGGCAGCGCGATTGAGGGCTTCATTGTCTGGTGTTTTTGGAGTTTCTTGACGTGAATTGCTTTCAAAGCGAGAATCATTAAGATTAAATACTGGGTCAGCCAAAACAGCTAAAGTTTTAGCAGCAGGGGTACGGTTTTGCAGTTGTTGGCGTTGAATGGCAATGGTGGAGGCAGAAGGAAGAGTAACTATTTCATTTTGGACTAACAGAGGAGTGGTGGGAGAAGAAGGTAGAGGTAGTGCGGCAAAGGGAATGTATTGCAATACCCCATCTCCAACAATCAGTAAACGTTTATTACCGATTTGAGAGGCAATGGGAGTGAGTAAAATTTGACTGAGGGGGATGCCAGTTTCTAGGTGGGCTGCACTGGAAGTGAGAGATTGACGCAAAGTTTGGGCAGTGGCTTCGATTTGGCTACGTTTAGGAAGGACATAGCTATTGATACTATTTTTAGTCACGGCCCAGAGATAACTGCGGTCTTCGCCTAGGGCATATTCTAAGAGAATGGTATCGTCATCGAGTACCTGTTGTTGAATTTCTGTTAGGGTTAGGGGTTGGGGATATTTCAGGTTAGCGTAGCGAGGACTAGTGAGGCGAATTTGGGCTTGGAGTTGGTCGAGTTGAGTAATAACATTATCAATTTTTTGTTTAATTTCAGTGAGTTCTGTTTCTGAATATTGACCGCTAGTAAGTTCATACTTACGATGGTCTAAATCATTAAGCTGTTGTTGTAAAGTCTGTTCTTGCTCTAATAGTTGGGGGTCAACTCCTTGGCGAATGTCTGCATAAGCTTCGGTGAGGATTTCCAGGAGACTTCTAGCGCGGGCGCGTTCGCTAATTTCTAAGGCTTGTCCATCATATCCTAGATTAGGTTTTTCTTTGTGGAGTTCCATTAATAAATCGATGTAAAATTGGTAGTAATCTTGGTTTTGGGCAAAGTAAGATTGCCGCAGTTCTTGGCTCCCAATTTGGGTGCGGAGCGATTCAATAATTTTAATTGCTGTTTCAATTTCTGCTTGGGCGGCAGCGAGGTTATTTTGTTGACGGTTTAAGATGGCTTGATTGTAAAGAATGCGGGCTTCTTCGGTTTTATAACCGAGTTTTTTGGATAGGGGCAATGCTTGGTTGTAGTATGCTTGAGCTTGGGAAATTTGACCGGAATCGGCGTAGATTTTTCCGATTTGGTTGAGGATGGTAGTTTCTTTGATTTGGTCTTTTAGGTAGCGGTAGATTTGAAGGGATTGGTTGTAGGCATTGAGGGCGGTTGACCAGTCTTTTGAGGCTATGTAGATGCTACCTATGCCACTTAAGGCAGTAGCTTCGGTGGCTAAATCTCCTGCGGAGCGTGAGATAATTAGGGCTTTATTGTAGGAGTCTATTGCATTTTTCCATTGTCCTGTAGCAGCTTCGATATCGCCAATATTTTTGAGGGTGGTGGCTGCACCTCCCCTATCGTTTAATTCATATAACAGAGGTAAGGCTTGGTTGTGATATTCCAGAGCAGTTTTCGGGTCGGCTAAATCGTTGTAGAGTTGACCGAGACTGTTGAGGATGGCTGCTTCTTCTGCTTTTGCACCTGCTTGTCGCGATAAAGGTAATGCTTGGTTGTAGGAGTCTAGGGCAGTTTGGAATTGACCTAAATTGGTGTGAATGTTGCCCATAAGGAGTAGTGTGTGGGCAGCTTTAGCAGAGTTGTTATCGGTACGATAAAGGTTGAGCGCTTCTTCTAACTTTTGAAGTGCCAGTTGCCTCGATTCGATGGTTTGTTGCTGATTTAATTGGACTCCTTCTTGCAACGTCTGTTTAGGGACATAGGCATAAATAGCGGCTGATACTTCCCACAAGCGGATGCTGCCACCCCAACTGCTGGTAAGGATTTGGTTACCATCGGGGCTAAATATTCCAATATTGATGCTATCGTCGTGCCCTTGGAATTCAGCTAGGAGGTTACCCGAAATATCCCACAGGAGGGGCGTACTGTCACCTAGCGTAAGAATACGGCGACCATCTGGGCTAAACTTTGCACTAGTTACCCCGAATTGATGCCCCCGAATTTCGATTAGGATCTTCCCTGAAGTATCCCACAAGCGGGCAGTTGTTCCATACAAACTGGCAGTGAGGATTTGATTACCATCGGGACTAAATTCTGCACTGGTTACTCCATTGTCATACCCCTGGAATACTGTTAGGAGTTTACCCGAACTATCCCAGAGTCGGGCGGTTTTATCTTCACTGGTAGTCAGAATTTGGTTACCATTGGGGCTGAATTCTGCACTTATGACTGAACCCTCATGCCCTTGGAATACTGATAAAAGGTTACCTGAAGTATCCCAGAGTCGGGCGGTTTTATCATCACTGGCAGTGAGGATTTGGTTGCTATCGGGGCTAAATATTGCACTGTTGATTCCCTCTTTATGGGTTTGGAATTCTGCTAGACGGTTGCCTGAAGTATCCCATAAGTAGATGGTGTCAACCCATGTAGTGATGATTTGCTTGCCATTAGGGCTAAATTCTACGGTGTTAGCTCTCTCTCCTTCCGTCTGATTCCCCCGCAATTCTGCTATGAGGTTGCCCGAAGTATCCCATAAGTTGACGCTACGATCGTGCGCCGTGAGGATTTGCTTGCCATCGGGGCTAAATTCTGCACTGGTGACAGTACCATGCCCCTGGAATACTGCTATGAGATTACCGGAAGTGTCCCACAAGTGGGCAGTTCCATCCCGACTAGCCGTGAGGATTCGGTTCCCATCAGGGCTAAATTCTGCACTGGTGATGTCCCTCTCATGCCCTTGGAATTTTGCTGGTTGAGTATTATCCTTAGACACATCTTGCTTCAAGTTTGGTAGAGCAACTACCTGCTCAATGTGGGTGGTAAGTAAGCGAATAGAAATAATCAAAGTTATAGATACAACTGTATAAGCATTCCAGCTACTCATAGCTATTTAGGCTTACTTAAATTAATTGCTGCTAACACATCCCAGAGTCGGACAGTTTTATCATCACTGGCAGTGAGAATTCGGTTGCCATCAGGGCTAAATGCTGCACTTGCGATCTGAGCCTCATGTCCCCGATATTCTACCAAGAGGTTACCTGAAATATTCCACAGACGAATTGTTCCAGTACTATCGGCGGTGAGTATATAGCGACTATCGGGGCTAAATTTTGTAATGGTCGATCCACTTCCAATACCAGACCCATTTTGTAATTTTGCTACAAGGTTGCCCGAAGTATTCCACAAGTAGACAGTTGAACCCAAAAAACTGATGGTGAGAATGTGGCGACCATCGGGGCTAAATTCTGCTCTGGCGGTGTGATCGTCATCCCCCTGGAATACTGCTAAGAGATTGCCCGAAGTATCCCACAAGCGGACATTTCTAGCTAGCTCATCAGTAGTGAGGATTTGGGTTCCATCAGGACTGAATATTGCGCTATTGACTCCAAAACGATCATCCCCTGGGAATTCTCTTATGAGCTTGCCCGAAGTATCCCAAAGATGGGCGTTTCCAGGCGCACTGGCGGTAAGGATTTGGTTGCCATTGGGGCTAAATACTGCTCTTGTGACAGTATATCCATACTCACCTTTGAATTCTGCAATCAGCTTGCCCGAAGTATCCCACAATCGGGCGGTTCCATCCTCACTGGCGGTTAGGATTTGCTTGCCATCAGGGCTAAATTCTAAACTGGTGATATTACCCTCATGTCCTTGGAATTCTGCAATGAGTTTGCCTGAAGTATTCCACAGGCGGCCAATTGTATCCTGATCTGCGGTGAGGATGTAGCGACCATCTGGGCTAAATACTGCGTTATCATTTGGGAGAAAGAGTAATATCCCATTTCTGGTATCACCCTCGCGCCCTCGCAATTCTGTGATGAGCTTACCAGATGTGTCCCACAGACGAGTGAGCTTAGCATCCAGCGCCAGGTATTCCAAGCTGGTTGTGAGGATATAACGACCGTCGGGACTAAATACCGCATTTCTGACAGCATCCTGATGATTAAGTGACAATAGTTGAGCGTTTTTCTCGGCTACCCTGTCTCCAAAGCTTTGCAGAACAGATACTTGCTGGTTTTGGGCAGCAATCAGATTTGATATATCCCATAACCGAGCCGTCTTATCCATATTGACAGTCAAGATGTACTGACCGTTGGGACTAAATTTTGCACTGTCCCCAGACCCATACCCTTGGAATTCTGCTATGACTTTGCCTGAAATATCCCAAAGGCGGATAGTATTCGAGCTGGCTGTGAGGATTTGAGTCCCATCGGGGCTAAATACGGCACTGGTGACAAAATCCTGATGCCCCCGCAAGACAGCTAGGAGATTACCTTGGCGATCCCATAACCGAGCGGTTTTATCCCAGCTTGCCGTGAGGATTTTGTTCCCATCGGGACTAAATACTGCACGGATGACAAAACTCTCGTGACCCCGAAATTCTGCCAGGAGCTTGCCGGAAGTATCCCATAGGTGAGCGGTGTTATTACCATCTGCTGTGAGGATTTGATTGCCATCGGGACTAAATACTGCACTGTTGCTCCCATACTCATGCGTCCGGAATCCTGTCAGGAGTTTTCCCGAAGTATCCCATATACGGACAGTACCATCATCACTTGCCGTGAGGATTTTGCTCCCATCTGGGCTAAATACTGCACTATTGACTCTCTTATCATGTCCCCGGAATTCTGCTATGAGTTTGCCTGTAGTATCCCACAGGCGGACAGTTTTATCCCCACTAGCAGTGAGGATTCGGTTCCCATCGGGGCTAAATTCTGCACTGTTGACGCTATCTTCATCCGCCCGAAATACTGTTAGAAGGTTGCCCGAAGTATCCCACAAGCGGACAGTTTTATCCCCACTAGCAGTGAGGATTCGGTTCCCATCGGGGCTAAATTCTGCACTGTTGACATGACCCTCATGCCCGACGAACACTGCAAGTTGACCACCAAATGCCTGTGCGGGTTGCTGAGTTTCTGATGGATTGGGGGTTGTGGTTGTCAGTGACTGAGACAATGTGAGACTTGGGGGTTGAGCGTTAATTGGGGTGCTTGTGATGGTAGCAAAGACCATGCTCATCAGAAGAGGCAAACAACGATGGATTTTTCGATAATTACCTCGAAACATAACAGTTTTTTGGCCAGATTGGGATAGCGAAATGATAGCTAGGGGCTAGGGAAAGTAAGTATAATCATATTGAGACACCCTACAGTTAAATCATATTTTATGATGACCACCTTTATGGGAAATGCTAAATAATCTTCCCACAGTCACCTGTATCAAATCAACTCAATTACTGCCCTAAATCCCCCAATTCTGGGGG
>DNXU01000032.1 GCA_003505715.1 Cyanobacteria bacterium UBA8803
TCAGTGTCCCCTTTATCAACAGGAATGCCACTGTTGCAACGTCAATGCGCCTGTGGTGGCGGTTGTCCGCGTTGTCAGGATGAATTAGGGATTCAAACTAAACTAAAGATTAGCGAACCGGGGGATAAGTACGAGCAGGAAGCCGATAGAGTTGCCAACGAAGTGATGCGAATGCCAGAACCTTCTGTGCAGCGTCAGGTTGAGCCAGAGGCAGAAGAGGAAAAGATGGTGCAGAGGAAGGTAGGCGATCGAGTTTCCCCTTTGAATTCAAAACCAGTATCTTCTAAAGTGCGACCGATAGTACATGAAGTCCTCAACTCCCCCGGACAACCCCATAGTCATGAGAGAAAGTTAAATTGTCAACGTAGCGCTGCCCAAAGTTTGAACAATCAGAGCATACATCAACATACTGTTGTGCAATCTTTCAACCATGCTTTCTTGCAACGAAAGTATGTCGAAGAAAAAAATGCTGGTTGCGGACTCTGTAAAGGTGATAAGTCTGTTGGAACTGAAGTGCATAAGGTTGTTCAACAAGGAGCATTTTCTCCCAGGGTTCAAGCCGAGGTAGCGATAGGAGCATCAATCCCTAATCGAAAAGATAAGGAGAATGGAAGATTAGATCTTGCCAGATTATATGTGTCTAGAAAAAATCCTTATCCTTTGGTGACAGTAGAAATTGGAGAAATTAAGCCTTACAACACAGCCGGAGTAAAGCGTGGTTATAAAGACCTTGAAGATTATAAGTCGTTAGTACGCAAACATATTAAAGAGTTATATCCAGAGTTTATCATTGATATAGTGGGGTTAGAAGACCACCCAAACCCATCAGAATTACCTTACCTGGAAACGCAAGGGTGTCCCGCTCAGATAGTTTCGGTTGAAGGCTCAAGAGACTCATCGGGACTGTACCTCTATAGCTGTTCCCCACCAAGAAGCAAGTTATCCAAGAAATGCTGTAAAAAGTCACAGGAACAAGAACAGCCAATTCCAATTGTAGTGCCTCATCCAAGACTAATCGCCGAAACCTTGCCGAAACCTGTCACTGGTGTTGGACAACCAGCATATGCGGCTCAAGGTGCTAGTAGTGGTTCATTATCCAGTGTCTCTAGCGCGAAGACATCATTGAGAACCACTGGAAGTACTTCAGCAGGTGGGGGCGCAGCAGGGTCAGCCACCGCTGAGACAACTGGTACTCGTGCCGCTGCCAGTGGAAGCCGTCTGGCTAGTTTGGGTCGTGGTGCAGCAAGACTTGCAACGCGGTTTAGTATTCCTGTCACAATTACAGTCGTAATTGCCTGGAAATTGGCGGATTACGTTTATGGTGGTGTGATGGTTCCAATTGTTGCTAATGCCTTAATTGAACACGCCTACAAACCGATGAGCAAATATGGTTATGAAATTATCAGATCAAGTGGTGAGGTAAATGACATACTCATCCAGCTTTGGGATGCTGAGGGCAATACTGAAAAGGACGAAGGCTACCAACAACTACTACATAGTGCCTTGCATCCGCTTTATACCGCAGTTTACAAAGCCACACAAACCCTTAACGGTGCAATACAGCACTTTCCAGCAATGTCAGAGCGTGTAGAGTTGGGACAAAGCCAGTCTTCTTGGAATTCAATTACCGAATTGATGCAGATGCATGGTAATAATTTTCCAGATGAATTTTCGCCAATGCTCACACATCTAGCTGGGCTGTTGACAAGACTCGGAAACCAACTACTTGATAGTATGCAGCATCTATACGACGAACGCGATGCTATTTTGAAAGAGCATGTTCGATATTTGATGAAGAAATATCATCCCTGAAAAATACGATTTCTACAACCTAATTTATCAAAGATAGTGTCGATTTAGGAAACCTAAAGTTTCTATAGATAGCGACTTCTGGTGAATTCGTTTCCATACGCTTAACGATCGCACGATCGCCCACAAAAAGATAATAAATCCATGAAAACTCTGGCCACAAAACAACTAACTAATAAGTCCGTCAAGCAGAATCAGAATGGGGAGAAAGGGCGATCGCGCTCAGTTTCCCCCTTATCAACAGGGATGCCACTGCTGCAACGTCAATGCGCCTGTGGTGGCGGTTGTCCGCATTGTCAGGAAAAATTGGGGATTCAAACCAAGCTGAAGATTAGCGAACCGGGGGATCAATATGAACAGGAAGCCGATCGCCTTGCTGACGAGGTGATGCGAATGCCAGAACCTTCTGTTCAACGACAGGTTGAGCCAGAAGAAGAAGAGGAGATGGTGCAAAGGAAAGCGATCGCTAATCCAATGATGCCTCCGATCCAGAGAAAAAATGAACCAGATCAGTCCGAACCGTCTGAAGTACCATCAGTTGTACATGAGGTATTGAACTCGCCTGGTCATTCCCTGTCCCCATCTATCCGCACCTTCATGGAACCCCGCTTCGGTTATGACTTCAGCCAGGTGCGGCTCCACACAAGTCCCCAGGCTGCTGAGTCAGCACGAGCCGTGAATGCCTGTGCTTTTACAGTGGGGCGGAATATAGTGCTTGGGGCAGGGCAATATGCGCCAGAGACAACCGAGGGGCGACGGCTGCTGGCACACGAACTCACCCATGTGATTCAACAAAATACCTCTCCTATGGCAGCCGAACGTGTTCAAAGAGGTATATCGTCCTTCTTGGGATTTTCAGGTAGTATCCGCTTCACAAGCTGCACTGAGCATGGTCATGCCCTGAGCGATTTTGCTGTAATGCCTGAAGAGGGAAGTGAATCGTTTACACCAGAGGATGGTCAACGACATGAAAAGGTAGATGGCTTTTGGTGGCGATATCATGACCCAACAGAATGGCTCAAGATCTCTGGTGACTGCCATTTTGAGGTAACTTGCACCGAGACAGGCATTAGCCGCCAGGATGACTGCACCTTCAGCTAATCCCGCAGGAGCCT
>DNXU01000027.1 GCA_003505715.1 Cyanobacteria bacterium UBA8803
ATTACCAATTACCAATCACCAATCACCAATTACCAATCACCAATTACCAATCACCAATTACCTATTCATTCATATTACGATAAGTGGCTACTGCGGAAGGAGATATTCGATTTAGGTAGCGGAAAATCCAGTACTTAATGACGGAGTCCAAGATAACTGGGAATGTGGCGATAAAGAGAAATATAAAGTTCCGATTTTCGGGTATTCCTAAATGTTTGGAAATTGATTCAAGGATGACCTCCCAACCGTGGGGGGAGTGGAAGCCGACAAACATATCGGTAAATAAGATAATGATAAAGGCTTTGGCACTATCACTGAGGCCATAGACAATATCATCAATGAAAGATTTTAAAACTACGACATCGGCCTTGCTTCTTAATAGTACGAGTGCAAAAGCCAATAGGGAAAGGATGTCGGAAAAAACGTTTTTAATGGCATCAGCGCTGCGGTTCCGATATTCTTCTGCTATCTCGTTGGCTTTCTCTCTAACTTGTCCCTCTATGTCTTCCTGAGATAGTTTTGGTGCTACACCAAGTAAACTTTTAAATCGCAGTTCTTCTTCAAACCGATGTAGTTCGACAAAGGCTTCTTCTTCCAGATCGAGATTTAAAAATATAGTTGGTTCCTGGGGAAGTTTAAAGTGGTCAACTATTGGCCCAACGGCAAAGTTTTTAGTAACCTGCTGAGTTAAAATAGGAACTATAATTAAGGTCAAAATAAATTTAATAGAGATTAAAGTTTTATCGCGAGAATTGCGAAACTTTTTGACCACCTCTTCTTCAGCTTTGGGATCTAGTTCTTGCTGAAGCCTATTAACTGTTCTGATAATCGAACGGGGAACTACTCCCGTTTTATCGGCTACTGTTTCTAATGGATCGTTTTGGGAGGCTGTTTCTTGTTGCCAAGAATTTGACCGCTCCCTAAGACTTTTTGAATTATTGGCGGTTATTTGTTGATTAAGATTTGTTTTTATTAGGTTCTTTTCTGGTAGCGTAATTAAAGCTGATGATAGTTCAGATTTACGCTTATTGTCTGAATATTTATTTAAGATTTCGTCAACAAAATTTAATTTTTCAATAGTTATTGATTGGCTCTCATTCAGATCTAGTAAATTGTATCCATCGAGATCTGTCGTTATCCTGCCATCCAAAGGATTAAGCATTTGAGACTGAGGAATATTGAAAACCGATCGACTGGCTCTAAATTCTGCTAATCTGACTCTTACTGTCTTTAAATATTTTTTTAAATCCGCCTCAAAATAGGAGATGACGCTGTTGCTGTAATCGGCAGAGCTGGCAGAAATTTTCTCGCCGTTAAAATGTTCGTCTTCAATGGCTTTAATTCTCAAGGCGGCTTTGTAAGCTCGATCTAAGGCTCTCTCCGGTGTATTTGAGAACCATTGATTAGTAATGCGGAAAATGCCTCGTAGATTCATCGAACTCTGTAATTCAATAGGTAATTTAGAATTAAAGTCAAGAGGGAATTGACCCAGGGACTATTTAAATCTAGTTATGTGGTATATTAACAGATTCAGCCCGAGGAGAATTTGTGGTTTCCCATTCGCTCTGGATCGTTGGCTCTACTCGCAGTGGCAAAACAACTCGGCTGATGAGGTTGTTCTGTCAATGGGTTGAAGCGGGATTGGATCGGCCACTTGGGCGCAAAAGTTGGCAGGAAAGAGGCTACTCTGTTCCCCTTCGCGATCGCCAAAGGGCACCTGCCATTGTAGTATTTGCAGCCAACGATGATAACCGCCGTGATTTGGCTGATCAGTTAACTGCGGCAGTAAAAGGGCGGTATCCGGTAGTAGTGAAGACGCCTTTAGGGTTCTTTCAGGATGAGGTGATGTTATTTTGGCCGCTGTTAATTCGGCGGTTAAATCTGCGATCGCAATTTCCGCTGCGGTTGCGTCCGGAAACTGAGCTGGAGTTAGCGACCCAGTTATGGCAAACTCATCTGGATAACGGTTCGCTCCAGCTACCGGGGGTGAATGACTCGGCCAAAGTGCGCCGCCTCCTGGACTTATTCCAGTTAGCAGCAGTCAGCGGCACGCCTGCTGAGGAGATTACCAATATTCTGGTAGAAGGCACCCTCGAACCGGAGGGGACACCAGAACTGTGGCAGTTAGTAGGGCAACTGTTGTTAAATTGGCAGCGCTGGTGTTTGGATAGGGGGTTGCTGACCTATGGCATCATTAGCGAACTGTATTGGCGTGAACTTTTACCTGACCCCACGTATCAGCAATATCTGACCGAACGATACCGAGCAGTACTGGCAGATAATGTTGATGATTATCCCGCGATTGCTCGCGATTTATTCGATTTGTTGTTGGATCGAGGTGGGGTGGGAGCCTTTACCTATAATCCTGACGGTCAAGTACGCTTAGGTCTGAATGCCGACCCGAATTATTTAGCAGGTTTAGCTTGTCGCTGCCAAGTGGAAACCTTAACTGGGCAACCCAACCCCTCTTTAGGTGAGGAGTTATCCGGCATTGCGGTGGAATTGCTGGACGACCCCAGGTTGCTGTCTAGTTTACCAGAGTCGGTGCAGTCCATTCAAACCACCTCCCGCGCCCAATTGCTGCGACAGACGGCACAGAAAATTATTGAAGCAGTGAAGTCCCATCAAGTGGAACCAGCTGAAATTGCGATCGTTGCCCCTGGTTTAGATGCGATCGCCCGTTACACCCTCACCGAAATCCTTAGCCGCCAAGGCATTGAAGTTGAACCGCTCAACGCTCAGCGCCCCCTGAACAGTTCGCCAATGATTCGCGGGTTGCTAACCCTGCTGGCCTTAGTTTATCCAGGTTTGGGGCGCTTGGTAGATCGAAATGCGATCGCTGAAATGCTAGTCGTCCTCAGTCGCAAACCAGAATTATCGACAGAAACAGTAGACTCTCCCCCACTCCCCACCCCCCACATCGACCCAGTCCGAGCTGGTTTATTAGCAGATTACTGCTATTCCCCCGATCTAGAACATCCCCGCTTGCTACCCGTGGAAAGCTTTGCCCGATGGGATCGGTTGGGGTATCGAGCTACAGCGGCTTACTCGGAGATCGTACAGTGGTTGGAAGTACAACGAGAACAACAACAACAGCGTTTAATTGCTTCCTGTGTGGTGGTACTCGACCGAGCCATTCAGAAATTTTTGTGGAATGGTAGCAACTTGCCCTACGATCAGCTAGCGGCACTGCGAGAATTGATGGAAACTGCTCAACATTATTGGGAAGTTGATGGACGCTTGCGACAAATCACTGCGGATGGCTCGACAGACGAGGAGAGTACTGGATCGGGAGAGAATCCTCTCCTTATTGGAGTCAGGAAAGATACTCCACCCCATACCACCATTGCCCAATTCATTCAACTATTGCGTCGCGGCACTATTACTGCTAACCCCTATCCCGTCCGTCGCCTGCCAACATCTGCTCATAATGCCGTAACCCTAGCCACTATTTTTCAATACCGCGCCCGTCGCAGCTGCCATCGCTGGCATTTTTGGTTGGATGCGGGTTCTCCCCTCTGGCTCAGTGGTGGTGCTGCCACTTTGTTCGGTGCCCCATTATTTCTGAAAGAGTGGTCTGGGCATCCTTGGACGGAGTCGGATCGCATTGAGGCGGATGAACAGCGGTTGCAGCGGATTTTACGAGATTTATTAGGCCGCGTTAGCGAGCGACTTTACTTATGCCACAGCGACTTAGCTGTAAACGGCACAGATCAAGTAGGCCCACTTTTAACTTTGGTTCATGCTGGAGTTGCCGTCGAACCTGATGTCTTCTAGATGGATTTTCCTAGACTATCCTAGACATAGTATCCAGAACAGAGACGTATTCTTCGCTTATTCCCGTCCGTTAGGACTAACTTTCAAGATGGTTTCCTTCATTATAATTTATTAATCCTGTTTATCCTTTAATCCTGTAAATCCCGATCCTGACGGTTATTGAACACCAACTTATATTCCAAACTCTTTCCCCCAAAATTGATCAGCAACCCCAAGGGAAAGTTGTAAGCGACAGTATAATTTTTCGCCTGTGCTAGATGCACATCCTCTAATTTCACGACGGCTTTGAGTTCCACCACCACCTGATTTTCCACAACGAAATCGGCGCGGCGCGTACCTACTTGGATGCCGTCGTAGTAGACGGGCTGCTCTTGTTCGCGGGCGAAGGCGAGTCCTGCCCGTTCGAGTTCGATGGCGAGGCACCGTTGGTAGATCACTTCCTGAAATCCGGGCCCCATTTTGTTGTGAACTTTCATAGCGCAGCCAATAATTTTGTAGGTGAGCTCGTTGCCAATAGTCATGGAAGTTGCTTCTTCGTCTGTATCAGGATTA
>DNXU01000185.1:0-19440 GCA_003505715.1 Cyanobacteria bacterium UBA8803
CTGAGCGTAGCCGAAGGGGAATTGGGAGAATTATCCCTCATCCCTTGTTCAGAAGTTCCCTATTCCCTTTTTTTAAGCTAGGGGGTTATTTCACCCCAGGCTGTACTAGTGCAGGGTGGGGGTGAATAGGACTCACGCCAATCCCCCCCTAACCCCCCAAATCTGGNNACAAGAAATTTATCCCCCCTTTCCTTGGGGGGTTGGGGGGCGTTGGCGTGAGTTCTACTCCAATAACCTACTAGTTTAAAAAGGGTAAAAAGCTTACTGTACAAGCTTTATACCCCCTTGTGCATGGGTGACTTCTGCCTGGGCAGCACTAGGTTGGAGATTGGCTAAGAAATAGACTCTAATTCCTCACTCTCTAGACTACCGCTTCCGCAGCTGTAGAATCTTGGGGTGAGGGGTTAAGTTGAGCATGGACTTTCTTGAGCCTTTGAGCCAGACGGGATTTTTTATGCGCCCCATTATTAGTATGAAGCACTCCCCGCTTTACCGCTTTGTCAATTTTGCTGTAAGCTTCAGCCATGCAGGTCTGAACTTTCTGTAAAGATTCTGGACTCGGTTGACGGGCGTAATCGTCTACAGCGGTGAAGTATTTCTTCATCAGGGTCTTGACCGCTGACTTGTAGGTCTTGTTACGGACTCGGTTGCGTTCGGCAATTTCTATACGTTTGAGGGCGGACTTGTTATTAGCCACAGCAGTCTTGAGGAAAATTTGTTTGCAATAACCAACAAAATACCAGAACAACTACTATAACATCTATCTCAAAAGTATCGCGAGCCTAGAAAAATCCAGGTTAAGCTATAGGAGAGGGTCTCAGCAAGTTAGACTTCTCTGTCGAGAGGAGGCTAAAAGACCCGGACTGTTGATGGGTAATACCTATAGGATAGGCACTCCGACTCCATGCTGCGAATCATTACTCAGCAGGCTGAGGCAAAAACCGAACTGCGGCGTATCAGCGATCGCACTTTCCAAGAGGAAGTTTTCCACAAAGAGGCGACGGTGCGCGAAGTCTTACAGGCAGTAAAGCGCCAAGGGGACAAAGCACTGTTGCACTACACCGAGGAATTCGATCGCCAAATTTTAACTCCCGACCAACTGCGCGTCAGTGGTTCAG
Source organism: Cyanobacteria bacterium UBA8803 (assembly GCA_003505715.1). Classification (GTDB taxonomy): domain Bacteria; phylum Cyanobacteriota; class Cyanobacteriia; order Cyanobacteriales; family Coleofasciculaceae; genus UBA8803. The sequence goes on from DNXU01000185.1 coordinate 1,119, forward strand.
AACTGGATGCTGCCTACCAGCAGGTGTCCAAGGAATTACTGGATGCTATTCAGTTGGCGAAACGGCAAATTGAAGCATTTCACCGACAGCGCATCCCGAAATCCTGGGTGCAATTTGGCGATGATGATGTGGTTTTAGGGAAACGCTACACCCCAGTAGACTGCGCGGGACTTTACGTTCCCGGTGGCAGGGCGTCCTATCCAAGTACGGTGTTGATGAATGCGATCCCTGCTCAGGTGGCTCGCGTGCCTCGAATTGTGATGGTGACCCCACCAGGACCGGACAAAAAAATTAATCCCGCCGTGTTAGTGGCAGCTCAAGAAGCTGGCGTCACCGAAATTTACCGGGTAGGTGGAGCTCAAGCGATCGCGGCTTTGGCTTACGGGACTGAAACGATCCCTAAGGTTCATGTCATTACTGGGCCGGGTAACATTTATGTCACCCTCGCTAAGAAACTGATCTACGGCACAGCGGGAATTGACTCCTTAGCAGGGCCATCTGAGGTACTGATTATTGCTGACAAGGCGGCGAACCCAGTATACGTTGCCGCCGATCTGCTGGCACAGGCAGAACATGACCCGATGGCAGCGGCAATTTTGTTGACCACGGATGCCCAAGTTGCTAAAAAAGTGCAGGCGGAAGTGGAACGGCAACTCCAGCACCATCCGCGACGGCTGCTGACTGAAAAAGCGATCGCTCACTACGGTTTAATTGTTGTGGTGGATTCCCTAGAGACAGCAGCTGAACTCTCCAACGAGTTCGCTCCCGAACACCTAGAATTAGAAATTGCTGAGCCTTGGGACTTACTAGAGAAAATCCGCCATGCAGGCGCGATTTTTCTAGGTAGCTCCACCCCTGAAGCTGTAGGGGATTACCTTGCTGGCCCCAACCACACGCTGCCTACGTCAGGTGCTGCTCGCTACGCATCTGCCCTAGGGGTTGAAACCTTTCTAAAGCACTCTAGCCTCATCCAGTATTCCCCGACAGCGCTGCACAAAGTAGCAGGAGCAATTCAGGTGCTGGCTCAAGCGGAAGGCTTACCATCCCACGGTGACTCGGTGCGCTTACGCACGCAAGGAAATCTTTTAGAAGGATGAGGGCTAAGGGATGAGGGATGAGGTAAATTATTTAATCTGTGGGGTGGTAATTGCTCCTTATAATTAAATTCGACTGGGAGAGATTTTGGTGCTAAAAACGATCCTTGTGGCTCTAGATAGTTCAGAACACAGGCAGCGCGTGATTCAAAGCCTAGAGCAACTTAACATACAACCAGCAACCAAAATTATCCTTTGCCATGTCATGCCATCGCTGGAACCTGACAGCGAAATGCCTGTTGACCGACCTCATGTCTCAGAGGATGCTCTCTACCAAGAAACTGAAAAGCAGCTACAATCCTATCAGGCTGACCTACCCTGTGAAAGCGAACTGGAGATTGTCAACGGCGATCCCGCAGTGGAAATCATCCGCCTCGCTCATATCCACCAAGCTGACTTAATTGTGATTGGTAGTCGGGGACTAACTGGCCTGAAGCGAATTTTAGAAGGCTCTGTCAGCAGTCAGGTGGTTACTGATGCGCCCTGTTCGGTACTAGTGGTCAAGCCAGATTAGCCGTTTTTTAACCCACCACTTTGAGGGAGAAAATTAAAATTCCCCCAAATCTAGAGGCAGAGGGCAAGAAAAACTCCCTTGTCCCTCTCCCTTAGGCTAAGACCTCTATATATGGGGTTTACCCTGAGCATAGTCGAAGGGTAGTTGCGTAAGCGGTGGCTACATATTGCTAACAATTTTTTGAACGATTTGTATGCCTGTTATCGCTTGCCAGCCAAAAAGTCCTAAAAGACTAACATTTAGGGCAATATGGGTATAACGTGCCCACATATTCCCTTTTTGCATAAAAGGTGTCAGAGAGGCAGAAGTGGCAATGAGGGCGGTCATACCCAAGCCAACCAACAAGTGGGGGCCAAAAAACAGCTTGCCATTGTTTATATAAGTAACTGCCATGCCTCCAATCGTGGCAATCACCATCAGAGCTAACAGCACTGAACCCACTTGATGGTGCTTGATATTATATTTACCCTTGATCAGCTCTTTTCTGGCATCTCCTTCTGCTGTTCTGGTTTGCTGGATTTTTATCCCTAGATACATGGCATAAATAGCGATCGCCAGCAAAACCCACATGATCGTAGGGTGAATGAATTGGGAATAGACTTTAACCGATTCTGGAATTTCAAGGTTCATAGTGTGTGTGCGGAGCAGTTGAAAGATCGTGACAAAACTTAACATAGCATAGCTATTGTTTAGTCTAAAGTCTGACTAGCAAAAAGCCCATGGCTTCGTGGAAATACCTCTCAAAGAGCTGGTACAAATCATAAGTAACAAAAAAATCTTGACAAAGCCCCAATATTATGTTATTCACAGATGAATTACTGCTCAAAGCAGCTCAAAATGGCAACTTAACTCAAATAGAAGTGTTGCTGGCGCAAGGGGCTGATGTGGATGCAACGGATCGAGATGGGACAACAGCATTGATGTTTGCTGCCCAACGGGGTTATACCGAGATCGTGCGCTTGTTACTCGACGCTGGAGCCAATGTTAACCGCGCTAGAAAGCAGTATGGTCTGACGGCTTTAATGTTAGCCGCCGCTGCCGATCGGGTTGATATCGTGCAAACATTGGTGGCTGGAGGTGCCGACGTTAACGCCAAAAATGATGATGGTAGTACAGCACTGATGGTGGCAGCACACAAAGGTCATGCGCAAGTGCTGCAAATTTTGCTGGATGCAGGTGCCGAGATCAATATCCAAGATCGGGATGAAGATATGGCCTTGACTCTAGCAGCTGAGAAAGGTCACATCCCTATTGTTAAAGCCTTGCTAGAGGCGGGTGCCGATCCGGCGCTGGTCGCAGATGCCTTAATCTTAGCGGCAAGTAGCGGTCAAACCGAAATGGTAGAAGTTTTATTAGAGCGAGGATCGAATGCTAATGCTACTAACTGCGAGGGTAGAACTGCGCTAATGCAGGCGGCTGAATTGGGATATTTGTCAACGGTCGAACGCCTGTTAGCTGCTGGGACTAATGTCAATGCCCGAGATAACGAGGGTGAAACTGCCCTAACCTTAGCCGCTGATCAGGGCCGCACTGAGGTCGTATCAACTTTACTCGCTGCTGGGGCTGATGTAAATCTCTATAATTTGGTAGGAGGAACTGCCCTCATGGCAGCGGCAGCAGGGGGGCATATTACCATGGTTAAAGCCTTACTTGATGCTGGTGCGGATATCAATGCCAGGGACGAAGATGGAGAAATGGCATTACACCTGGCTACAGTAGAAGGTCATGCTGAAGTCGTGGATGCCCTAGTACAACGGGGAGCCGATGTCCAAGCCAGAAACCAGATGGGTGATACGGCTTTAATGCTAGCAGCATTGCACGGTTACACTGAGATTGTGGCGGCTCTGCTGAAAAAGGGTGCTGAGTGCAATATCACAAACCAGGGAGAGACTCCTATAACCCTGGCCATGTCTCAAGACCGCATAGACACAATTAAGATTTTGCTAGAGTACGGTGCTGATGCCAATATCCGAGGCGCGGATGGGAAAACTATGTTGATGAAAGCAGCTGACCTAGGCGACACTGAACTTATGCAACATCTATTAAAAGCTGGTGCTGATGCTAACCTTTGCGATAACGCTAGTGCCACAGCTTTAATGTGGGCAGCCCATCGGGGTTATACCAAGGCAGTACAAGTCTTGTTAGAAACTGGCGTCGATATGAATGTTAAAAATCGGGGAGGTTATACCGCTTTGATGATTGCACAATTCAATGGCTATCCTGAGGTCGTGGAACTGCTTAAGGCAGCTGGGGCAAAGGAGTAATTGATGCAAAATTATAAACACCCAATTCCCATTAAAGAGTTAATTCCCGATCGCCAGCTGTTACTAGTCAGTCCTAAGCGTCGGGGCGGCTTAATCCTCTATAAGCGCTATCACAACGAATTCGCTGGACCAGGGGCAGCGGTAGGAGAACCATTTGATTCGGATTGTCAGCGAGTGCTGCCAGTGGGCAATCTGGAGTTGCTCCATCCTGAATCTGATAAAAAGCGGCAGGAAGCTTATTTAATTCGGCGGCAATGGATTAACCTCACCCAAAAGATTATAGATAATCCCGACCCCCTGCAACGGGCTCAAAAGATTCTCGAACAGTTTGAGGGTTTCTTTAATACTGAAACCGTTATCCAAATACCAGACGAAGCACTAGCACTTTTGGTCGGTGTCTTTCCTCATACAATTAGGTTGTGGCGTGAGGGATTGGGAAAATCAGCTTAATAATATCTTAGAAATAAGGCAGAAGGCAGAAGGAATACGAACCAATAACCAATTACCAATTACCAATCCACTCTAAAACTCGATTCCATGCCCACCAGCGATCGGGGTCTTGGGCTTGACTTTGGCAAGCTGAGCTGCTGATATAGCCGACGTGACCGCCTTGTTTGGTCAATACTAAGTCAATCGCTGGATTGTTAGCACAAGTCGCTTGTAAGTCAGGTACGATCGCGGGATCGAACATGGGGTCGTCGGCAGCGTAGAGGATTAGGGTTGGTTTCTTGAGGTGAGGCAAGAGGTGAAGAGCGCTACTGGCCTCGTAGTATTCTTCTACTGATGAAAAACCTAAGCGCTGAATTACCAGTTCGTTATCAAATCCCCAAATACTGTTTGCTCGCTCGATCGCAGCAGGATCTATTGCCTCTGGATGAGCTTGATAAATCTGCCAAGCCAGTTTTTTCAATTGTCGGGCGATCGCTTGTTCCAGATACTTGCCCGAAGGATGGTTGACCAGATAGGTTAGGGAACGGTTAGAATCTAGACTGGGACAAATTACAGCTCCACCGCCAATTTCTGATTCTTCTAGTCCTAAATCCTCTCCCCAAGTAGAGATTATTTGGGCAGTTTTAATTGCCCATAGCGCCAGTTGTCCCCCTAAAGAGAATCCTGTAAACCAAAAAGGTGCCGGACAACCCATGGCCTTGGCACGAGCAGCAATGCGGACAAAGTCTTCTCCTTCGTATAACCCATCAGAAGTCAACGTTGGAGACAACTTAGCAGTTCTACCGTGACCCCGCCAGTCAAACAAAACTACGGCATAACCTTGAGCAAATGCCTTGCGCCCGAACAGTTTTAAAAGCCATTGGTTATCCAGTTGCCCTGTAATTCCATAGGTGCCGATAATCGTACCTTTAGGGTGTTCAGGGATGGCATTTATGCCAAAAATTGGCACTCCACAAGCTCCCGTAAAGATTTGCTCTTGGTAAGGGGGTTCTGGGCTGGTGATAGTTGCTTCCCAATTGCGGCTGGCTTTGAAAGCTGTGTAGAGGGTCATAGATAGGCCATTTCCCAGGAACCAAGGGGGAGTGTAGGTAGGATGGTTCATGATTGAACGGAGGTTTGCAGCTTACTTTACATATGTTTACATATTCTAGACACCGGATGTAGGGGCGGGTTTAGGGATTAACATTTTGGGTTAAACCGATAATATCTAATCAAAACCCGCCCTGATACTTTGGTTAAGCAGAGGTTGGAGTTAGATCTTTTAGGTTGGTTAATTAATCGCAGAACTAGACAAGTAGAAATTTATCGGAAAGGGCAAGAGGTTGAGATTATAGTTTTTATTATTATTTTTGAGCCAAAACTGGCTGCCCTTTAACCACTACCTCTTCGATCACATCAGCGGCTCTACTGACCCCGCCAGCTCGACGGATCGCTTCTTGTAAGCGAAGAGCATTTTTTTTGTAAGACTCTGCCCTTAACACCTGTGCGATCGCACTCCGCAGTCTGGGAACGGTCAAACGGGAAAGGGGTACAACTTCACCTGCTCCTGTCCAAGCAATACGTGCTGCGACTCCTGGCTGATCGTTAGTAATAGGAATTGCTACCATCGGTACTCCATTACTCAAAGATTCCAGGGTAGTATTCATGCCTGCGTGGGTGATAGTCAGAGTCGCTTTTTGCAGGAGTTCCAATTGGGGCGCATATCCCACTACCAAGGGTGAACCGGGCAATTCTGATAGAGATTCTGGGCTAGCGGAACCTCCCAAAGAAATTACCAATTGGGCATCCAATCCCACACATGCCTCAGCAATACTATAGAAAACTCCCATCAAACGATTTTGGATCGTCCCCATGGAAGCGTAAATCAGGGGTTGCCCAGTTAACTTTTCAAACGGGAAAGGGGTAGGTTCTCGACTGGCAGGGTTATGGTAAGGGCCGGTAAAATGAAAGCATGGGGGTAAATCTGGCCTGGGAAATTCAAACTCAGCAGGCTGTTGGCTCAGCTGAGCGAGTTTAGAGTAGGAGTCGTTAGAACCAACATGCGGGGGTAACTTCCACTCTCGACGATACTCGGCGATGGTCTCCTGGATGGGTCTGCTAATACGATCTAATAACCTGTAACCCGCCTGGTTGCGTAACTGTGCCCACCAAGCAGGGCTATAACTCCATAAAGTGTTAAAAGGAGGCACACTGCTATCCCGATTAATCATCAGGGCAGCAGACACGCTAACAAAGGGAATGTCCAGGAATTCGGCCACAGTTCCTCCTGCGGGTGAAACCTGGTCTACTAGAAGTGCCTCTACACCAGCTGCTTTGAGGGCTTGAGTAGCTTCCCGAAGCATCATAGCCGTCCCCTTCTGTATCCAACTGATGGTAAATTGCAACGCAGCGAGTCCACTCAGTTCGCCCAGTTTGACAAATATTTGTGCTGTTGTTCCCAAAGGATACTCAGACTCGCCAATCGGGTAAAAGTGCAAGCCTGCGGCTAGGGCTTTGGATTCAGCATCAGGTATGGCAAATAGGGTAACCCGATGACCGCGTCTTTGTAGCTCGTACCCCAAGGTCGTTAGTGGGTTAAGGTGACCCGATGCAGCGGGACAGATGATACCAAAGTGGGTCATCGCAATTTACCTTTTATATCACGTCCGATTCCTTCCGTATGGTAAAGCATAACTTCTAGAGATGCTGCCCAGATAACCTTCATGCTTGAGTAAATTCACTAGAATATCTGATAACCATAAACCAGTATCTTGTAATGCTCGAATTCTCGGAGATACGGTAGGAATTAATCCCCGTTGTTTTGCCAGGATAATTAATCTACCTGCTGCCAATAGTAATTATACCCAGTTTCTGGGAGTTGAATTGGTATGGTAAGATTGACTTATATAACATCTATATTATAGATGGTATTTATGTTATGGGAGATAATATTTCACGCAGAATTTTACGACTGGTTCTTGGCACGGGACGACGGAGTACAGGAATCAATCGCTATGGTGCTTGATATTCTGGAAGAGCAGGGGGCAAGTCTTGGCAGGCCATACGTTGATACCATTAAAGGTTCATCGTTTCCAAACATGAAAGAGCTACGTGTTCAACACGCTGGTGAACCGTACAGGATACTTTTTGCTTTCGACCCAAAAAGGCAAGCGGTTCTTTTGCTTGGTGGAAATAAAGCTGGAGATAAACGTTGGTATGAGAAAAATATCCCAATAGCAGAGCAGCGATTTAGAGAATATTTGGCAGAAACTAGAGGAGGCGAACTGATATGACAGTTTATAAAACTTACAAAGAAGTAAGAAATGGCTTCTCTACAGAGGCTCAAGCACGTATTACTGCTGGAGCAAATTTAATCAGAGAAGAACTGAAAATTCTGCGGACTCTTCGAGAAGTAGCGGGAATATCACAAGAAGAATTAACCGAAATAATTAATGTGAAGCAACCCTATATTTCCCAACTGGAAGGAGGAGAAAATATCACACTGAATACCCTGGTAAGAGTTGTAGTTGCTTTGGGTGGTTCTGTGGATATTAAGATTAACTTTCCTGATAAAGATCCGATATACTTTTCTGGTATCGAGACCATTCTTTATGCTAAAGAAGCCGAATAAAAAATAATCTATAACGCTATCACTGTCAAGTGCTTTTTTAACGCTAATCTTGTCCAGGCGTTGAGCGATCCTATCCAGGCGTTCGTGTGTTCATGTACCGACAACCAAACTCTAGTGGGTCATCGCAATTTACCTTTTATATCACGTCCGATTCCTTCCGTATGGTAAAGCATAACTTCTAGGGATGCTGCCCAGATAACCTTCATGAGGGCTAGTGTGGTCAAATGCACTACATCTAAGTTGATTCAATCGAAGTAGTTGACTTTGACTGTATTAACCTAACTGATGGCAGATTTCTCATCCATTCTCCAAGACTTCGTTGGGTCCATCGTCCCTAGACTCCGCACAGCGTTGAGGTTCCATCGCAAGTTAGCCAAAGGGGGAACCCAACCTGACGGTACTCCCTATGTGAACAAACGCACTGGGGAACCCTATATGGCTACGACACAGTTAACTCATGTATTAGTAGGTTTGAGTGCGCTGTGCAGGCTTCTGATTTATCTACAAGAGCGCAATCTATTGCCACAGCCTGTTACAGATTCTGATTTCCGTCGAGTTTGTGCTTTGTTTTGCCTGCACGACTTGCATAAAGATGAGGATATTCAACGAGAGGTAAAGAGGGTAGAAACATCGATTGACCCCTCAGAAATGCTTGTTATTGCCGAGCAGGTTGGCTTAACGGATTGGTTGGGGCTTGACGAGCTAAATGGTTATGAGTATAGAGAAGCGATGGTGCATTTAAGTGATACTTTCCATGGGTATCGCAAACACTGTCGGGGTGAAATTGGCTACGAACGGCTTTATGTTTTAGTCCGCTTAGCTGATGCAATGGCATCAATTCAGTCTCTTGAAGAGGGTTCTACTGGTTTGCACAATCGTCTAGCCCAAGATTTTGCCCGTAGCTTAAAATCTCTTAAGTTTTACTATCATAAAATTACAGATTACCGAGGTCTTACCACTAATCTATATCATCAGGCGATCGCCAGAACTCTGCAACGGAAATACGGCCTTTATCCTTTGCTATTTTTTGAAAATGGCACGCTGTACATTGGCCAAGAAAAGCCTCAGCCATTTCACGCTGATGATTTCCTTGATTTAGTAGTATCCGAATTTATCAATTCTTTACAAAATCTGGGTGAGAATACGGAAATAGCACCTGACTACAATTATCAGACACAGCGATTTGAAAAATATGTATTTTCTTTCTCTAGCCTTGCTAAATTATTAAAATTTCTTCAAATAAATTCTCAGCGCAAGGTCAAGGCTGGCTGGTTTAAAGCTTACTTAGAAAAGCGATTTGAACAGGAATATTTTCAAGTAGCTTTTGAAAGTACAGACCAATTTTATCACCAGTTTAGCCTAAATATCAATCGGGATAGCGATGCAAATTTTGCTAGTAAATGGGATGCAGTAAGTAGGTATTTAGGCGGAGTTTTAAACCTACTGCGCGATATTTATTTAGCCCCTGATCCTAATTGGCAAACTGTAATTACCTGGCTAGGGAATCATTTGGGCATTCCTACACCACTTCAAAAGTTAATAGCTCAGCAAAGTGCAATTTTTAATAACGCTGGTACTCCTAAATTTAGCCATATTCTGGCTTATCATTACCTAGAACAATTCAACTATGAGGGCAATACAGTATCTACTACTCCAGTTGATGTAATCTTAGATACCATCAATCTTAAGTTATTACCAAATCTGCGTGATCTCGATAGCCCGGAAAAACGGCAGAATTACGTTGAAGATGAGTTAGCGTTGAAAGCAGATACGGTAGCTTTTTTAAAGGAATCTCTGATTTGGTCATGGAATTCCCAGGTTGTTAATTCCTTAGCTGAACCCTTAGGAATTGTGGCAGTTAAAAAGAAAACTGGTTCGCATAAAAACCTTTGTAGCCTTTGCAATCGAATTATTCCTAAGCAGATGAAGGCTTCTACCATTAAGGCAGATATTTTAGAAGATACTCTAAAAGAGTTCTCCAATCGATTATTGCCGAAGGTTAATGTAGCATCTCGCCTGTGGTGCCCTCAATGTTACTTAGAATGGATGGTCAGAAAATTAGCTGGGATTGGTTATGCTCCTGGTGCAAAACATGATAACTCAGAACGGTTGTACTTTTTTATTATGCCTAACCCTGTACTGACTCCAGAAATGTTGGATGTACTTCGCAATAGGCTGAAACCCCTGCGAGATAGTACAGCAGTAAGAGTGCGACAGTACGGTAAGGGAACGCACAGTATTCCTAAAGTTTGGCTGCACAGTCGCAGCTTAACTGAGGCAGGACAAGGACAAGATTGGTTAGAGACAGTTATCGCCGTTTTGAGCGAGGAAGCAACTCGGCAAGCGGAACTTATTGCTAAAAACGGCAAGCGTAGCGCAGGCGATCGCATTGTGAGTTTCGGCATTTTTGACGATGAAGACTGGGATGATACGGACTCAAACATAGAGGAGGAATCTAGTTGTTTCAATCCATTACCCAGTAATTTTCTTCTTGTCACCCTAGAAGCATCAGCTTACAACAAAGATAAGTCAATTAAACATACCGAACTTTGGCTGCGGGGCCTCTTAACAGCGTTAGTATTGCAAGATTTACTGGGGATGCGAGTTTATCTCACGGATAAACCCTATTTACCTGTGGCTTATTTAGAGCAAGTTACCGCAGCTTTAGAGTTGGATGGCGAACATCCTAGCTTGCGATCGCTCTTCACTAGCAATCCTCAATTATTGAGTGTAGCAGCATCGAATCAGCTGAGATTGCGTGGCATACCTGTTGATGAGATTTTAGATCGGCTGTGTGCTTTGTGGGTTGTCAATGAAAGCCTTAGTGATAAAGACAGTAATATTGCTCGCTGTCTGGCTGAGGTGAATCATAATGAACTGGCGGGAGCTAGGTTTTTTGCTGACTATCAGCGTTCTGAAAACTCTAAAGCGCTACCCCCCTTATTGCTTGAGGCTTGTCGAATTTTACTGAATAGCTTGGAAAATTTGGAGGGAAATACCTCGACTATGAGCTTGAAGAATTTAGCAGAAGTAATTGCCGAGCAATCTCTTGATTTATTTTTGCCTAGCACTCCTAAAGATGGCAAAGGGAAGTCCCATCGTTATGAAACAGTTTACCGGACAGCGATCGCGGCTCTGAAAAAGGTGGCACGGAATTCAGAAATGAATATAGAAGAAATCATCGGTCATATTGCTGGAACGCTTACCAAGCGCTTAGAACGGCTTGATACAGGAGTAGTTGTTCCTTACCAAGATCAAGAAAAGAATGAATTGGCTCGGAAATTTGCCCAAACGATTGCCGTAGATTTATTTGAGCAACGATGTGGTAAAAGTTTCTCTCGTCTGAGCCGCTATGAGAACGATCTAGCCAATGCCGTGTTTTTCTACGTGAGTGAAAATATTGATGCTAGATGGAAAAGATGGCATGAACTGAAAGCACAGCGTCAAAATTTGAAAGAACATTCTGCCCAAGCTAAGGGTTAGAAGGATACTACGCTGATGCGCTCGTTTGGCAGGAAAATATATCCATTAGGGAGATACCAATATGACGTTACCAAGTTTGAACAAATATTTACGCTACTTTCACGAACAAATCCCCCTCTTTCGGCAGAATAAGTACGTGCAGATTTTAGTGTTGCGAGAGACCAAATCTTATGCCATTTTTACTACTGAAGGGGATGCTCTGGATACAGAGCAATTGCAAGCTGGCTATACCGATACTAATGCGAAAAAGACTATCGATCGCGTAGTCATGTTCAAGCGCAAGCAGATTGCACCAGAGCGGCGAACTGGGAAGGCGCTTTTACGACAGTTTGGATTAGTTGGAGATGGGAATGGGGAGCCGAAAAGCAGTCCCAAAGCTTGTTACTTGATGGAAGGCATGTGCGGCGAGTGTCCGGACTGCGTGTTGTATGGATTTGCTGCCGTTCAGGGCGAAAGTTCTCAGAAATCTCGGTTGCTTACTGATTCTGCTTTTACTCTACGGAGCTACACCCAAATTCAGAAAATGATTAAACTCAATGCCATTCAAGATAAAACTGAGGGAGGTGTAGCGGGTTCGGCATTTGCGGAAAGGGATACCTTAATTCCACAAGTGTTTCTCCCTTGTGTAGAAACCTTAGTAGATGTCACTCCAGATGAATTTGTTTATGTGCTGGGTAATATCCTCCAGACCACTCGCTATGGTGCTGAAGCGAACCGCGAGGGTTACATTCGCAATCATGTTGTGGGTATTAGTTTCGGTAATGTGGAAAAGCTTTCTAACTTAGACTTGACTCAGCGACTTTATGATAAATTAGCTGGTGAGGGTCAACTTGCAGATGCCCTTCATTTGTCGCAGTTTATCAATGCTGATGGCACTGATGGCGTAATTTTAGAGGTTTTTGAAGAACTTTTGTCTGCTTTACCAGGCCATAGTCTAGCGATGCCTAATCCAGAACTAAAGGCACTGTTGAATGAGGTGTATTCTATCTATAATGAACTGGACAATTCTCAAGATTTTCTGACTCGTTTGGATACTGCGGCTCGGTCATACGCTAACACCAAAAACGGTAGGAGTCGTAACTAAAGTGGAAGTCTATCGCTACAGTCTCCAGTTTGAGGATTACGTTTTCTATGCTACAACTGAACGAGGCAAGGTCTTTGAAACGGGCTGGTTTATTCACAATTATGCTCTCACCTATGCTCTAGGGCTGGCGCTATCCAACTACCGTGAAGACTCCCAAAAACCAGAGTATGATGAGCAGTTGAGTCCCTTGAATCAGGCAGGGGTGTACGTCACTCCGGCGATGGTTTTGGAAGTAACGCGCTATCGCATTAATCAGTTTAATACCATGGGTGAAACCTTCATTCTGGGGCGAGGACAATCACTGGGGTATCCAGCTTGGGGTTTTGCCAAAATGTTTCGACCCTTGCGGGAACGATTTGTTAAAGATAGAAGAGGCAATATTCTTAAAGACCCTCAAGGTTTACCCATCTACCAGAAGAATGCAACGGGTTATTTGATTTGTCGAGAGTCGTTGCCGGAATCTGTTAAGTATTTGGCTGATTACTACCAAAGCGATGCCATTAATATATTGACGGCTCAATACTTGCGCCTGGGTAAGTTTATGGCAAAGGTAAAAATGACCCTGACTCCTGCACAGTCTGTTCAGAAAGTAAAACAAGCGCGATCGCTGGCAGGACTCTTAAATTGGGCAGATCTGCCCACTAAACCGCAGCTATTTAATTTAATCGCTTCTGCCTTGCCAACTCGACTAATTGCATCTGCTAGTTTTACGACAGCCTCTGACTTAATCAAGGCGGAATTTAACGACGATCCAACAGAGGTTTATTTGCCGGGAGATATGATTTATTTAGGAGGTAGGGGAGTGAGGGCAGGCTAGTGCAAGCAGGGAGAAGGGAGGAAAGCTTTTACAGGAAGCTTTTTAATCTTCAAAACTTACGCAATTCCGCCATATACACTGGTCATGGTGCGTTAGCTCCAGCATAACGCACCCTACTAATAATTGTATGAGGATTGAGCAGAATATGAGTCTCGAACTAGAACTTTCTCCGGTTTACTACCGGATTAATTTAAATTCTGCTGTGCCCTTTCCGGGTTTACCGCCAAATACATCACCCTATGCCCATCAACTACAAACTTATTGTGCTGTAGCTCGGACTTGCAAGTACGAGGAGGCATCAAGTTGGTGCCAGCGTTGTGAACTTGTAGATAACTGTGCTGTCACGCGACTCGAACCACTCTCTCAGCATGGGACTCTATGTATTACTAACTCAGCTATTACAGGGGGTGGGAAAACTCTGGCAGCTTATGCCTATGCTGTGGAACATTGCCTGTCAGGTCATAAAGTTTTGGGTGTCTATCCCACAAATGAACTCCTTCACGATCAGAAACGAGCAGTTTGTAAGCTCTTTCAGGAAATTCATAAACGCTCACCACGAGAGGGAATTGATGGTGAGCTTTTGGTAGTTGATGGGGAGTTTCTCCGCCAAGAAAAGGAAGCAGGGGAACAAAATATCAAAATTATTGAGTATATAGTGAAAGGAGCTAAGATTATCCTGACTAATCCCGATATTCTCTACCTGCTGTGTCACCATCTTTATGCCAGCAGTCGGGAAATGACTGGGCGAACGATTACAGCTTTTTCGGTGCTGATGCGAGACTTTAGAACCATTATTTTTGATGAATTTCATCTTTACAATATCAAGCAGCAGGCTTCAGTTAGCTGGATAGTCGGATTGTCAGCTCAGTTATTCTCGAATGTGGCAACGGCAAAGGCTCATGCTTTCATCTTCTCTTCCGCTACCCCTCTGGATGAAAAGGAAGGTTTCGGTAGGCTTCTGGCCGATCTTAGAGAGTTTGGCGTTCAGGGGGTGAGTATTGAGCAACCTGGTGACAGCGATGGTCGTCCGGTGATGGAAGCAGTTAAATTGCGTTTTGAGTCAGCGAATTTACGAGCTTGGGCAGGAGAGGAAAAAGCTGTAGAATTACTGCCAGAGATTCAAGCTTTAATGGCTCGGAACGCTGACCATCGCTGTCTCTACGTGATGGATGCTGTAGCCTCAGCAAGGCGGTTAAAGTATGAACTGGCTAACCTGTTTGGGCATGAGTGGGTAGGAGAGGCCCATGGTTTAGTTCGCGTCTCAGAAAAACGCGCTGCCTTGAAAAAGATCCACACCACGGGAACTAGCGGCATTGAGGTTGGAATTGATTTTACGGATGAGTATTTCAAAGATGTGTTGCTTTTTGAAGCGCGGACTAGCGCTCAATTCTTGCAACGGTTAGGTCGCATTGGCCGGAATGGTCGCCAGGAGGCTCAAAATTTAGCGATCGCCATTGTGCCTCCTGAAGTTTTAGCCTACCTACAGGAGTATCCCCAACTCCCTCAGCGCCTTGACCGCAATTGCTTGCCTCCCTTGATAAAGCAGGCGTTTCGCTATTTCGATCCAGAACGGTTCCAGGGTTATCTGGATCTCTATGCACCTCTAGAAGCAGAATATACCTGCCAGATTTATCTTAAAGGGTTTGAATGGGGCAAAAATCCAGTGACAGGGAAGTGGGAAGAAACTCAAGAACGCAAATTCACTCGAGAACAACTCGGTCAACTCCTGCTTAAGCTTTATCCGGGTCATAACCGGGAGATGGCTCGCCAAGAGATTAATAAGTTAGTCCGTAACGGTACAATCAGCGGTATTCTTGGCTTTCGGGACGGTGGCGCTGTGGTTGAACCCAATATCTATAGTGCGATCGGATTTAAGACACCTAATGGTAAATCTATTAGAGACTATTTTGCCCCCCTCATCAACTTAGAAGTTCCTTATTTCGATCACCTCAAATCTCAAATAACTGGAGCATTTCCTTTCCATACCTACAGCTTGACATACCTCTTGCGCCGCACGGAATGCAGCTTTATTAGTAAATCAGAGTTTTGGCAATACCTGGAGAAGTACGATCATTGCTCGGCAGCCAAACCCTATCGCCAGCAACTTGCTCAGGGAGAACCGATGATTTATGCGATTGTTTGGGGAGATTTGAGACAACCGCGCCAGTGGTATTTTTATTCAGATTCAGGCTGCTATCGCTATTTTAAGGTTATTGATCGCTCGATTGTGCCAGAGCGACGAGACTATCCCCTGCTAGAGAAGGTAAAGCGCATTAAAGGTCTATCCGTTGAGACGAAAAAGACTGAACCTGATCTTAATTTAGAATTGCTCAACCAAGGGCTGAGTCAGCGAGATGCGATCGCTTATATAGGTTCTGGCAATGCCTTTAATGTTGCTAGAGAAAACCATCTGCCCCCCTTATTTGAATTATGCGAACTCCGCTGGGGTGCTAGTCAGGCTCATTACCATATTGCTTTTGACTTAAATGCCTTTTTCCTCAGCAGCCTGAGGCAGGCTGACAGGGCTTGTCTGATTTAAGTAGAGTTGAGCCATCTCAGCTGCAATCTCTCTAAATTCTTTGACTAGCCAATCTGGTTGAATTATCTCTACATAAGGTAAGTATCCTAACAAACGCCGCTTTGCCCAAAAATAGTTAGTCGTTAGGGCATTAATTAACAAAGCATCGGAATGGCGATCGCAGGGGGCACACAGAGGTTTATCTTCTTGATAAAATCGCTTTTGGTAGTCCTTAGCAATGGGGCCCCAGATGCGAAAGGCAATGGGATAGGTACGGGGTGGCTTCGGCACAAATTTACAGGGCAATAGCTTGATCTCACCGACAATGCGATCGACTCGGAAAGACTGCTCGTTGTTTTTACCAATCTTGTATCCGATCAGGTAAAGCCGTCCATCTTTCCAATCTAGGCTCATTGGCTCAATTTGATGGTGGATTGGTTGTTCTCGTTCCCGAGCTAGGTAATTAAACTCAACCTGTTGGTAGACTCGAATCGCTTGTTCGAGTTTGGTAATGTTGGAATGATGGCTACTGAAATCTACCAGAACTTGAGGTGCGAAAGTAAACTCAGTTCTCCTTTGTAAGGTTTGGCGCTGAGGTTCTGGTAACAACTGGGTAATCTCTGTTAAAGCCGCCACAGCACTACTGAGTTTGGTATCTTCTAAAAATTTAAGGGCAATGCGCAGTGCTTCTAGAGTAGTGTTCGAGAGACGTACTGGGAAAGCAGGGGCCGTCAGTACTCGTTTGTTATCGATAACATCTAGGGGAAAACTCCACCAATCTTTCAATCGCGAGAGGTCTTTCTGTACCGTGACTCGGTCGGGTTGATGTCCCATGTCACAGGCAAGGCGATCGCGTAATTCTGCCATGGAATGGGGTTTCTCGGAAAGATACCGCAGCAAATTTAACATGGGTTCCGTTGCTGTGTAAGAACTTTGCCGCCTCGTCATAGGATGTGCCTGTAGTCAAATTTACTACAGCTACCAGTTTATGCTCAAAGTAGAGATTTTCCTGGTGGAAAAGAGATGCCTGCCAGTCTGTTGATTCACTTTTTCCCGAAGTGCGAGTTCAGTCGTTCTGCTGCCAGTGGCAAATGGCTACATGGCTTGGTGTATGAGTTGTTTGATCGCCTTGACCCCGACTATGCAGAGCAGTTGCACAAACGTTCTGACTACAAACCGTTTACTTTATCACCGTTACTGGTAGCAGGGAAGGGGAATACAGTTAATTCTGGCCAGAGTTGTCGGGTCGGTCTGACGCTACTCGATGAGGATAGATTAGCAGAGTTTTTAAACGTGCTTGCTGATGTGAAGCCTCTAGAATTGAATTTAGCTAATACCCCAATTTCTTTGGATAAAGTGGAGGTTGCTAGCCAAGAGGGTTGTTCTTGGGTTTGTTATCAGTCTTGGCAAGAACTTTTGGAGATTCCTGGGAAAAGATTTATCACCTTGAAATGGCATTCACCCACAGCCATTAAACAGCAGCACCGCAACTCATTATTTCCCATTCCCGAAACTTTGTTTAACAGTTGGCAGCAGAGATGGGCGAAAGCTTCGCCTCTGCCCTTACCGCAAGTTTTTTCAGCTGATGATTGGTTTAGCCACTCACAAATTAGTGACTATCAGCTTGAAACTACAACCGTTCGCTTTGGGGAGTTCAAGCAAAAGGGCTTCAAAGGGTGGGCAACCTATGAAATTACCGGAAATGAATCCATGCAGCAAACAGCGGCTATTCTCAGTCGTTTTGCCTTTTTTTGCGGTACGGGTTACAAGACGACTATTGGTATGGGTCAAACGACTCGTGAGGAGTAGTGGGGTAATTGCCAATTACCAATAACCTTGATCTAAAACCTGGTCTGGCCGAGCTTTAGGAAAATAGCAATGGATACTGAAGAAATTTTAGTGCCAATAGCCGCTCTGAATAATTACGACTATTGCCCGCGCTGTTGCTGGTACATATATGTGGCAGGAGAGTGGAGTGATAATGAATTTACTGTCGCGGGGACGCGACAACATCAACGAGTTGATACTGGAGAGTTTTATAGTGAAACTGGATTAAAACAGTGGCGTGCTATGCCTCTTCATGCTCAACATTTGGGTTTAATTGGTAAAGCCGATCTAGTTGAGGAAATGGAGGGTCGAGTTTATCCAGTCGAGTATAAAGTTGGCCCTAGTGCGAAATGGCGGAATGACCGCCTGCAACTCTGCGCTCAAGCCTTAGCTCTAGAAGAAATGCTAGATGTGCAAATTGATCGAGCATTTATGTATTATGCCGCTAGCCATCAAAGAATTGCCGTAGAACTTAACGAAGAATTACGGCAGGAAACTGAAAATGCGATCGCGGCTGTGCGAATGATGCTAATTACTGGGGATTGTCCGCCTAATCCTTACAAACCGCAATGTCGTGGATGCAGTTTGTACGATGTTTGCTTACCCAAGGAAACGGAAAAAGCTAGAGCTACAATCGCGCTTAGGGAGTTGGAAATAAAAA
>DNXU01000185.1:19493-26430 GCA_003505715.1 Cyanobacteria bacterium UBA8803
GACTCGCCCTGATGGACTGGATACTTAATAAGTGCTGAGTGCCGAGCTAATCGAGATTTGTAGAGGAAAGGGAAATGTCAATTTTATTTTTAGTGGAACAAGACACATTAGTACGCCAAACTGATGAACGCTTGGAAGTTTTCAAGCACAAGCAGCGTCTGATCGACGTGCCGTTGTGTAAGTTAGAAGCGGTTGTGATCTACGGTCAAGTCTCTGTAACGGCTCCAACTTTGCGAGCTTTAAATGACCGTTCTATACCAGTTACTTATTTATCGGAAGGAGGGCGTACCGTTGGGACTGTGCTGCCGGAACCGAATCCCAATGCTTTATTGCGATCGCGGCAGTACAAAGCTAGTTTTGAGGCGGATCGCACCCTAGCGATCGCTCGCGAGTTTGTGCGAGGCAAATTATTTAATCAGCACACTATTTTAGCTCGTTTCTCCCGCAAAGAGCAGCGATCTACAACGATAGAAGCAGCACTGAAGTCACTCAAGTGTTGTCAAAACTCCCTAGGAACAGCAGACTCCCTCAATACACTCAGAGGCTATGAGGGGCAAGGTGCAGCTTCCTATTTTGGAGTATTAGGAGAACTGTTGGCAGGAACGCCTTGGCAATTTTCTAAGCGTACTCGCCAACCCCCAACCGATCCCGTGAATGCTTTGCTAGGATTTGGTTATGCTCTGCTGTATGGAGATTGTCGAGCAGCAATTCATGGAGTCGGTCTCGATCCTTATCAAGGGTTTTTGCATGGCGAACGATACGGTCGTGCTAACCTTGCCCTAGATTTGATGGAAGAGTTTCGGCCAATTTTTGTGGATGCTCTGGTGTTGCAAGTTTTGAGAAATGGACAATTTAACCGAGAGTCGTTTATCAAACATCCTGGGGGTGGAGTCATGCTGGTGGATGAAGCCAGGAAACGTTTTATTATGGCTTACGAAGAACGCAAGCACACTAAATTTAAACATCCCGTCTTTGAGATGCAAGTCGATTATCGACGTGCGTTAATTCTACAGGCTCGTTTGTTAGCCAAACACCTCATGGGTGAATTAGATGCTTATTTACCCTTGAAGGTTAGGTGAGATCGCCCTGAAATAAATTGTGGCCTAGATAATGTCAGAAGAAAACTTCTATGTTGTCAGTTATGATATTTCTGACAATAAGCGCCGGACTAAAATCCACACCTGTCTTAAGTCTTACGGGGAGTGGAAACAGTTTTCGGTATTTGAGTGTCGGTTAACTCCAACTCAATATCAAAAGCTTCGTCATCGATTAGACAAGCTCATCAAACCGACAGAGGACAGTATCCTATTTTACAAGTTAAGGCAATGTTGCCAGCGCCATGTTGAGCGTATTGGCTGCGCTCTGCCTCGCCGTGAGGATGTATTTCTGATCTAATAGATGTACTGCCTGCCTCGACTTTTAGCAAAAGTTGGCTTTGCGAGCCAGGTATGGTCTGGAGTTGATGAAAAACTTCTGAGAGGTTGAACCCTTTGCCTGACCAGCTTTTGCCGCTATGAGGCTATTGAAGACAGCTCGCAAAGTTTGTACATCTTACTGGGTAAAGGTTAGAGGTAAATCGGTTAGAACTTTGTGTAACTGATTTCGTCTATAATTTCATCTTGAAAGAGGTTGCCTCGCAAGTAGCCATTAGACTGCTCTGTGGCAAACGGTTTCAGCAGTCGCCGTTCCACTGGAACTTGATCTCCAAAGGAGATTGAAACAAATATTGGGATAAATGAATATTTTGTTTGAGGTAGTTCCACTGGAACTTGATCTCCAAAGGAGATTGAAACTCTGTCAATACTTTCACTTTTCTCGAATACTTCAGGTTCCACTGGAACTTGATCTCCAAAGGAGATTGAAACCAGCGGACATAGTGCATAACGGCTCCATCCAGGTATGTTCCACTGGAACTTGATCTCCAAAGGAGATTGAAACGAGGATTTTGGGCAATTGTCTCAGATACTCCGAGTGTTCCACTGGAACTTGATCTCCAAAGGAGATTGAAACAGCCATCTGGACAATCCCAGACGACTTGGGACTTGTTCCACTGGAACTTGATCTCCAAAGGAGATTGAAACCTGAAATCCAGTCTGATCCGGTTGTTATCGAGGAGTTCCACTGGAACTTGATCTCCAAAGGAGATTGAAACGGATATGGTCAATGTGCCAGCCGATTGGGTGGCATTGGCAGTTCCACTGGAACTTGATCTCCAAAGGAGATTGAAACGACATTGAATATCGCACCCATTGGTCTACAAACTTGTTCCACTGGAACTTGATCTCCAAAGGAGATTGAAACCCGTACTCCGTTATCTGAAAAATCCCGCAAACTTCTTTTGTTCCACTGGAACTTGATCTCCAAAGGAGATTGAAACTGCAAAAACCGATTTCAGAGACCCCCTCCTCTCAGGGTTCCACTGGAACTTGATCTCCAAAGGAGATTGAAACAAATTTGAGCTGCAAGCCGTGACGGTATGTCGGTGGTTCCACTGGAACTTGATCTCCAAAGGAGATTGAAACGGCTCTAGGGAATTGGCATATACCCTGGATGGATAGTTCCACTGGAACTTGATCTCCAAAGGAGATTGAAACCACTTCATTGCTCTTGGCGGGTGGTGCTTTGATTGTTCCACTGGAACTTGATCNNGATCTCCAAAGGAGATTGAAACATTTGCTCAAATTACCTACTCTCTGGACGCATTCCTAGTTCCACTGGAACTTGATCTCCAAAGGAGATTGAAACAAACAAATACCAAAGTAGAGATTGCTTATGACTTGGCGTTCCACTGGAACTTGATCTCCAAAGGAGATTGAAACAAAATATTTTTTATAGTTCAGACGAAAGATGGATTGTTCCACTGGAACTTGATCNNATCTCCAAAGGAGATTGAAACCTTCATTCCCCATTGCCAGCAAGCTTTCAGGATAGTTGTTCCACTGGAACTTGATCTCCAAAGGAGATTGAAACCTACTGCCATTGTGGGTGTACCACTTTTTTGTTGTTCCACTGGAACTTGATCTCCAAAGGAGATTGAAACAAGGGAACCCCAGACGCCTGTGGCTAGCCCTGTAGCGTTCCACTGGAACTTGATCTCCAAAGGAGATTGAAACAACTTGATTTGTAGTCCTCCAAAACTCTAGTAGGTTCACGTTCCACTGGAACTTGATCTCCAAAGGAGATTGAAACTGAGATTACCAGGAGTAACAGGGAACCTGGTAACAAGCGGAGTTCCACTGGAACTTGATCTCCAAAGGAGATTGAAACTCGAAAAATTTGCACCAATCCAGTAATAGTGCCAAGTTCCACTGGAACTTGATCTCCAAAGGAGATTGAAACAGTAGAAAAGAGCTTTTGGGTACTTTTAATGCTAGGGTGTTCCACTGGAACTTGATCTCCAAAGGAGATTGAAACAAACACCTTAACTTCCAATGCTGAAGCTGCAAATTTAGCCAGGTTCCACTGGAACTTGATCTCCAAAGGAGATTGAAACGATTGAAACTTGCCTCAAATTATCTACTCGGTTGATCTATCATTACCTGGATACCTATTCCGCAGATACTCCAAGATTTGCCGCATTACTGCTCGATCTTGTTCAGCTTGGTGAGCCAGTCCCGTCCAAAGCACAGTTAGCTGATTCACATTTTCTTGCAGGGCGATTTGGCTGTTAACCATTTGATCAAAGCGCTCTGCCAAGAGAACAAGCTGCTTATCAGTCTGATTTTGTTGTTCAGTAATCTGGTCTAGGCGTTCAGCGACCCTATCCAGGCGTTCGTTGGTAATCAGGATTTCATCCAGTAGGGTGTTTGACCGTCGAGCGAATATCATGTCATTTTGCTCAAGCTCCTTGATCCGCTCCCTTAGTTCTTCTATATCGCTGTTTCCTTGAGGTGTTCATGTACCGACAACCAAACTCTAGTGGGTTATGGTCGCAGTACTAAAGCCAACCAAACCTCCCGTTAAGATAGAGGGTGCGGAAATTCCAGAGTAACAACATGAAACTGTTTGTTCCGGGTCGCCTTTGTCTGTTTGGCGAACACAGTGATTGGGCGGGAGGCTATCGCCGGATCAATCCCCAGCTAGACAAGGGCTACACCCTGATCGCGGGCACCAATCAAGGACTGTATGCTGAAGTAAAGACCCATCCCACCCATCTTATTCTTCATGCTGCCCTGAGTGACGGCAGCCATCAAGACTCCCTTGAGCTACCCATGGAAAGAGAGGTGTTGCTGGCAGAAGCTGAAAAAGGCGGTTTTTTCAGTTATGTGGCTGGGGTGGCTTACCAATTTCTCAATCACTTCCAAGTGAGTGGGTTAGAAATTGATAATTATTTAACCGATTTACCTATTCAAAAAGGACTCTCTTCCAGCGCGGCTATTTGCGTGTTGGTAGCACGCGCTTTCAATAACTTGTATGACTTAAAGATGACCGTTCGAGGTGAAATGGAATATGCTTATCTCGGCGAAGTTACTACCCCTTCTCGCTGCGGTCGCATGGATCAGGCTTGTGCCTATGGTAATCGACCTATCGCAATGATTTTTGATGGCGATCGCATTGATATCATCGAGTTGAAGGTGCCCCAGGAGCTGTTTTTGGCGATCATAGATTTAGGTGCCAGCAAAAATACTCAGGAAATCCTGAGTCAGCTCAATCACTGCTATCCCTTTGCCACTAATGAAGTTAACCGGAACGTACAGAACTATCTCGGCTCCATCAGTTCTAAAATTACTCAGGAGGCCGTTGGAGCTATACAACAGGGAGATGCTCAACAACTAGGAGCATTAATGAACCAGGCACAAGCCGAATTTGACCGCTATCTCATACCCGTTTGCCCTTCTCAATTAAAGGCTCCAGTTCTGCACCATCTCCTGAATTACGAACGAATTCAACCTTACATCTGGGGAGGCAAAGGGGTTGGTTCTCAAGGCGATGGCACAGCACAGTTTATGGTTAAAGACAAGACCAGTCAACAAAAAGTTATTGAAATTATCGAGCGCGATTTTCCCCAAATGCAAGGTTTGAAGTTAACGATTCATGCAAATAAATAGAGTGCGCAAAGCCGTAATTCCAGCAGCGGGGTTCGGCACCCGTTTATTTCCAGCCACTAAGGCGGTTAAAAAGGAGCTTTTTCCGATTATCGACCGGGACGGACGAGCTAAGCCCGTAATTCTGATGATTGTGGCAGAAGCGGTGAGCGCTGGCATCGCAGAAGTTGGGATTGTTGTGCAACCGGGCGATCGCCAAATTTTTGAGGATTTCTTTAAAACACCACCCAAACCGGAACTCTTCGCCAAACTCTCCCCCCAAAATCAAGAATATAGCCGCTATCTCCAAGACTTAGGCCAGCGCATCACTATTTTGACCCAGCAGGAGCAGGAGGGGTATGGTCATGCCGTCTTCTGTGCCAGGGAATGGGTCAATAATGAGCCGTTTTTGTTATTGTTGGGCGATCATATTTATGCTGCTGACGGTGAGAAGTCTTGTTCGCGTCAACTTTTAGAGATTTACGAACAAGTCGGTCAGAGCGTGGTAGGGTTGACAGTCATGCCCGCTGAGATTATTCATAAAGCGGGCTGCGTTACCGGGTTTTGGCAGGAGTCTGGTGCAATTTTGAGCGTCACCCAACTTTGCGAAAAGCCCGATCTGGAGTATGCGCGATCGCATCTACATATGGAAGGCATGGCAGCGGATCGGTTTTTAGGTATATTCGGCATTTACGTCCTCAATTCCCAAATCTTCAACATTTTAGAGGAACATATTGGTCATAACGTTCGCGAAAAAGGGGAATTTCAGCTCACCTCCTGTCTCGACCAATTGCGGCAGGAGCAAGGGATGACCGGATATCTGGTTAAAGGTCAGTATTTTGATACCGGGATGCCGGAGTTCTACCGACAGACGATGATTGACTTCCTTAATCTTTGAGTGGGTTACCCAAAAATTAAAGGTACAAATAAGCAAAAAGGGTGGACTCTGCCCACCCGGTACACCTCTCCTAGACAACTTGAGAGGACTGAAACTATGACAACCATTAATAACAAAATAAACTATCTAATTCCCGGCTACCTCTATACAAAGTTGCACATGGGTTATTTCAGGCGATCGCTCTTTAGGCAGACCCCAATACATTATTCCTAGTTCTCAACCGCTCTATATCCATAATCTGGATAGGAAAGAGGTTGATTAAGTTTGATAAAAGAGAATTCATTAATTATTTAAAGAGTGGGGTTTTTCCTAAAGAGTCGATTAAGATAGTTTGGATCTGCCCCGTTCAGGCCAAAAGCAAGTTAAATTAAACAAGAAATGCAGCAGAGTTCCCACGGGCAGCATCTTACTTTTTAGTGACTTCGCTCATCTATATAACCAATACCAAGTTGCGTAGATTTTGCTATTCTTAGCTAGCCGGGGATGAGAAAGCTACCTTTTGACAGGCAACTAGGTAGGGCTTGCTGCTATCCAGTTTTTCCAAATTTATTGACCGCTCCATCAAGTTTACTAATCTGACCCCTACTTGATCGAGCCTTGCTACCGATACTCAAGTACCTTCCATTTCTACTCCAAGAGGAATTACATGACACCGAATCAGTTACCTAAAAAAGCTGCTCTCTCATCAGTAAACTTGAGAAAATTTTTTAACTATCAGGCTAAGAAGGATAGGCTGAAAGTAAATCCCAATGGCGTTAACAGTAAATCGTTAACCTCAACCCCATCAGACTCAACAGTGGATGCTCAAATCGAAGCTATCTGTTATTTTTGCGGCTAAGCATTACGCCTTGTGCCCCCCCTGCCCCCCCAACTTTGGGGGGAGAAAAGCGGATAAGATAAGCTATTCCTCACCCAAACGCACTTAGCCCCCCCTGCCCCCCAACCTTGGGGGGAGAAAAGCGGATAAGCTATTCCTAATCCAAACGCACTTTGCCCCCCCTGCCCCCCAACTTTG
>DNXU01000212.1:0-12427 GCA_003505715.1 Cyanobacteria bacterium UBA8803
ACTCCCTCACCCCCTCACTCCCTAATTATTGCCCGCTCTAACTTGATTCCGTAGATCGCGGCAATTCCGAGCGCCATTATCAAGGCTATTTTGGGCTTTGCACTGCTCGTAAGTAATTTGGGCAGCAGAGTAATTGGGCAGTTGCGCTTTTTTTTCTAAGGCTCTGTTAAAAAAGGTTAGCGCTTCCTGAGTCTTATCCAGATGCAGTAAAATTTGTGCTTTCAGGTATAAGACCTCTGGATTATCTGGAGTCAACTCCAAAGCACGATTAACATAGTCCAGTGCCTGAGAATACTTTTTCAAATCGCGATAGCCAACAGCAATACCTCGATAGGCTAAATATTTAGGATATCCGTAGTCCTCTAGCTTTTTAATCGCTTCAGCCGGGTCGGAAAAGGGCAAATTAACCGCTAACATCAAATCCATATAACCAGTTAGCAAATTCAGCTCTGGGTCTTGAGGGTCACTTTTTTTAGCTTCATCCAAATAGTGGAACACCTTTTGCAATTTATTGAGCGCCCTCACAGGGCCTTCCTGCTCAAAGTTGTAAGCTCCTTCTAGGAAATGACCTACCGCCGTGTAAAGATTGCCCCGCAAGGGATCGGTGGCAGCCATTTGCTCCCCAGTTTCCCGAGTTTTGGTGGCGTAGTTACTGAAGACTTCCAAATTGGGCTTACTCTGGGCTTTAGCATCAAGGTAGGCTAGAGATGCCAGCATGGCATAAACTAGGGGTTCCTTGGGTTCCCCAGATTCTGCTTGGCGCAAGTATTGTTGTGCTGTTTTGTAGTCTCCCTGCTTGAATATAGATTCAAATGCAGCTTCCGTGTTGGGGTCGATGTTGCGGGGGTTAGTGGGGCGAAAGGGATCTCCGGCTAGAGTGGGCGTTACCCACAAGCCAAGTACTACCACTGCTGCACTAGCTAAAGCTTTGACCGTTCGTTGGGGTGCGGGAAACCAAGTTTTCATAGCCATCCTCACATAAAATGGTTCTTGATTAAATTTTGACTTCATCACTCATTAAAGAAGGGAATAGGGAATAGGGAATAGGGAATAGGGATACTCTTCAGAGTTTTTCCTATTCAGGAGTTTCCTTTTCACCCTCATCCTTCATCCCTCATCCTTCATCCCTCCATTGACGTTAGGGTTGCTTTGAAGTTCCAATTACTAATTGTTGGAAGAATTGTATAAAAATTGAGTCGATTCTGCCCTACTTGTCGGGATCGCAGATTATCTCATGCTAAAATTAGGCTATAAGCACAGCAATGAGGTTATGATAGACGGTGCTAAAATTTATATCCAACCTAGAAAACTACAGATTGAGAGTTTTAAAAAAAATTGTTCTTTTATTCGCTTTAAAAAAGATGTACTGCCTCCTATAGATAAAATCTTTAACGAACTACAGATCTGTAGAATTTAAGCGCTACCAAAAAATGGGGGACTTCTCCTTGCTGCCTGGATGCAGTTAATGTAGAGACGTTGTGGTAGAACCTCTCTACTCCAGATGAAGCAGTAAACCCTAGACACTAGTACAGCGCGGCAAAAATAACCCGCCAGTTCAAAAAGGTTGAAAACATGACTGTAAAAGCTTTCTTCCCTTCTGCCTGCGTTCGGACTTGAGCCTTCTGGCACTAGCTTGGACAGCTCCCGTTATACTGGCAAGGGTTAACGGGAGAGGAACGTTACACAGTATCTTCTCGCATGGATTGTGAATGCTGTATCTCAAAAACCTGACTTATCATCCTCCTGCTACTCCTACTGCTATCTTAAAAGGTATAAACCTAGAACTGGCACCGCAACAACTGGGACTGGTGATTGGTCCAAGTGGCTCTGGTAAAAGCACGTTATTAGAAATTTTGGCCGGATTAGCTGAACCCACAGGAGGCACCATCTTCTGGGGAGAGCAGGAACTGACTGCGGATTACCTCCAACAGTTGGGCGGTTTGGTCTTTCAGTTCCCAGAACGGCATTTTTGTGGCGGCACCGTATTAGAAGAATTGCGGATGGGGCACCCGGAGTTAGGTACACAGAAGGTTTATGAAGCTCTTACAGAAGTTGGGTTAGCAGAATTATCTCTACAAGCTTCCCCCCATGCCCTCAGTGGTGGCCAGCAGCGACGCCTTGCTCTGAGTGTGCAGCTGATTCGCCAACCTAGTGTCCTGATGTTGGATGAACCAACGGCTGGTCTAGACTGGTCGATGCGACGGCAGTTAGTTAATCTTTTAGCCAAGCTAAAAACCCACTGGACGCTGTTGATCGTCACTCACGATGCTGGGGAGTTATTACAAATTGCCGATCGCTGCTGGAGTCTCAACCACGGCCAGCTGAAAGCCATTGACCCTGCTAATATGGGCAACAAAGCTCCAGTTCTTAGCCCTTAGTTGTTAGTTGTTAGTTGTTTGTTTAGGACTTGCGCTACTACGCTATATATAGTGTAATGGTGCGTTACCAGAGGGAAACGCGCTCTACTAATAGAGGCCGTGGGTAAGTCCTCTTGTTGTTTATTAGTAATGGCTAATGGCTAAGGACAGCTCTTTATTGCTGCCACAGATGGGGGAGGTTTGGCAGCAAAGTATCAACTGGCAGCCGGATTCTACACAGGAGCAGATGTTTCAGCGTCTCTATGAAGGGATTTTATTGGGGAACCGCCAGTTGAATTTGACTCGCATTACTCAGCCGGAGGAGTTTTGGGAAAAGCATTTGTGGGATTCCCTGCGCGGTGTGGCTTCCCTATTGCCATCAGTAAGTGCCAACCTGAAGATGATTGACATTGGTACGGGTGCTGGGTTTCCGGGACTGCCAGTAGCGATCGCATTTCCCCAGAGTTCCGTAACCTTACTGGATTCCACGCGCAAAAAAATCACCTTTCTGGTCAGCTTAATCTCGGAGTTAGGTATTGAGAACGTTATCCCCTTAATAGGAAGAGCAGAAGCGATCGCTCAACAGCAGGACTATTGCCAAACCTACGATATTGCGATGATTCGTGCTGTCGGCTCAGCATCTGTTTGTGCCGAGTACGCCCTACCTCTGCTTAAGGTGGGAGGTTTGGCAATTCTTTACCGGGGTACTTGGACAGATGAGGAGACTCAGACTCTCAAGCCAGTGGTTACCGAATTAGGAGGAGTTATTGAAGCGATCGAACAATTCACAACACCTCTGAGTCATAGTATCCGTCACTGTCTGTACTTGCGTCTCACTAGACATTTTTAGAATATTTGGATCTACCTTTTGGTTCTTTCTTCTGATAGAGAACGTCCATAATTTGTCTTGATAATCTTAAATTAGTGGCGAACAAAAGCTAGTAAGGAGACAGTTACCATGGGAATTCTTGCTTGGATTGTTTTAGGCATTATTGCTGGGGCGATCGCTAAGGCCATTTATCCGGGTTATCAAGGTGGCGGAATTCTAGCAACAATGGCACTGGGAATTATTGGTGCCTTAGTCGGCGGCTTTGTGGGTAGCGCTCTCTTGGGAATTAGCTTTACGGGATTTAATCTCCAAGGCTTTCTGGTCGCTATTGCTGGGTCAATTCTTGTCCTATTTCTGTATGGTCTCGCGAGCCGTACTGCTTAATCTCTGCACTTGACCTAAATTTAATTACAAAGCCGAGTTTGGGCGAGTCTAGTTAGGTTATCGCTGCCACCACGATATTGAAGCAGCGACTCGCCCCTACAGGGGGATATTTTAGGGTCAACCAGGTGACTTAAAGTATAAGTTTGCCGCAACGGCAAGCTTATACTTTAATTAGACTCCGGCTTCTTTATCTAATCCGCTCGCATAAAGCGCGATCGCTCGGTTCAATATTGGGATTGGTTTGGAGATAATCCCGAGCGCGATCGCAACCCTTCTCGATTAAAGCATTCAGCTGGAGATGGTCTAGCTGCCACAACATTAAGGTTTTGTCATCACCTGCGGAAGCAACCAGTTGGGCGTCCGGGCTAAAGCTAGCCCAATTGACGGCTCCTTCATGACCTCTGAGTGTCATTAGCCAAGCGCCATTTGCATTCCAGAGCCTCACAGTTCCATCCCGGCTGGCCGAGATGAGGGTGTCCCCTTTAGGACTGAAACTGACACTATAAACCCAGTCCTTATGCCCTGGGATGGTTTTGAGTTCCTTACCCTCAGTACTCCAAAGTTTTATGGTACTGTCAGCAGAGGCAGAGGCTAGGGTTTTGCCATCCGGACTGAAACTGACGCTGAAAACTTCGTTACTATGTCCTTTTAGGGTTTTGAGCAAGGTGCCATCTGCACTCCAGAGTTTTACAGTTTTGTCAGCGCTGGCTGAAGCCAGCATCTTACCATCTGGACTAAAACTTACCCAGTTAACTGAATCATTATGCCCTTCTAGGGTTTTCAGCAACTTGCCATCGCGGCTCCAAAGCTTGATCGTTTTGTCCTGGCTGGCTGAGGCAATAGTTTGACGATCCGGGCTGAAACTCACGCTCAATACGGTATCCTGATGTCCTGTGAGAGTGTGCAGCAGCTTGCCGTCTGTATTCCAGAGTTTTACCGTGTTGTCTCCACTAGCTGAGGCCAACATTTTACTATCCCCGGAATAGCTCACGCTCCAAACTTCAGCCTGATGTTCGCTGAGGGTACGGATGAGCGTGCCGTCACGCTGCCACAGCTTTACAGTATTATCGGCAGAACCGGATACAATCGTCTGACCGTCGGGGCTAAAGGTGACGTTACTCACTCTTTGGGCATGTCCTCTAAGGGTTTTAGGCCCGATGGGCTTGAGGTTCCATAGTCTGATGATGCGATCGCTACCTGCCGATGCTAGGGTCTTACCATCGGGGCTAAAACTGGTACTGTTGACCCAAAATTGATGGCCTTTCAGGGTTGTCTGTAGATTTCCATCACGGTTCCAGAGTTTGACGGTGCCATCTTGAGAAGCCGAGGCAATTGTCTGACCGTCACTACTAAAACTGACGCTAAATACACCATCCTCATGGCTCTTGAGGGTTTTTAGCAACCTACCCCGAACATTCCACAGTTTGAGAGTACCATCCAAACTAGCGGAGGCTAGGGTTTGACCGTCTGGACTAAAACTAACACTTTGAACGGCAGCGTTATGCCCTTTTAAGGTTGTTAACAGCTTACCCTGTAGGCTCCAGAGTTTCACGGTGCCATCCAAGCTAGCAGAAGCCAAGAGCTGACTGTTAGGGCTAAAACTCACATCCAATACGGAATTATTATGCCCTTTCCAAGCCATCCTCAAGCTGCCATCAGGCTGCCATAGTTGAATAATTCCAGCCCGATCCGCAGAGGCGATAGTTTGACCATCAGGGCTAAAACTGACGCTGGGGATACCTTGACCAGACCCGTTTAAAGTTCTGAGCAGTTTACCATCCGTAGTCCAAAGTTTTACCGTACCATCTAAACTGGCCGAAGCTAAGGTCTGGCCGTCAGGACTAAAACTGATGCTAAAAACGCTATCTTCATGACCGTCTAAGGTTTTTTGGAGTTTACCATCTGTACTCCAAAGCTTAATTGTTCTGTCCGCACTGGCTGAAGCTAGGGTTTTGCCATCAGGACTGAAACTAACTTTAAAAACCGCATCCCGATGATCCTCTAAGCGGTTGATTTCGCGAGTACCGTCAACCGTCTGCTGTAGTGCCGTGACAACCCGAGCTAGAGTAGTCGCATCAGTTTTTATCCAATTCTCGCGCTTGAGCTGTCTGGCGGCTATTAAACTTTCCCGCAGCGCGTCCAAGGGTTTGTTTAAGGCAAAGAGTGCTTCTGAGGAAACCGCATGGGCTGCAATTTCACTGGTGACTACCCGCCGTCGCTGCACTTCTACCCAACTAGCGAGAATAGCTAGGGTAACGCCAGCAGCTACAGCTATGGCTAAGAACCATCTTTCCTTGCGCAGTTGCTCTATTTCAGCTTGTCTCTTGAGCAGTTCTTTGCGTTGCTTCTCGAACTTGACTAATAAGTTTTGCTGTTGGCGAATGAAGGCTACCAGATAATCATGCACGAGCTGGTAGCGCTCTGTAGAATCTTTCTGTAACTGAAATACCAGACCGGATTTGACCAAAATTTCTAAAACTAAATCTAATTTATCAGCTTCATCTAATTCTGATAAAGACTTGACTAATTCCAATTTATTTTTAACCGGACGGGTGCCATTTTCATCAGTTAAAAAGTACAATAATAGCCGAGCCGCATGTTCGTTTTCTGGGCCGCAATCTTTAATTACTTCTTCTAAAAATCGCTTGACCAATTTAGCCTTAGGGCCAGATTGGCGGTACTGAGCGAGCGTTGTGATGTTCTCTTCTTGAAGTTGCGTGCCGACAACCTGCAATTCAATAGGACGTACCTCTCCGATTTCCCCAGCCAGGTCATTCACCAATTCTTCAATTAGGGCTGGATCTAGGTAAAAATGGGCTTGTTTCGTAAAGTTTTCAATAACTAATTTAGCATCGGCAGGGGAAAAATTGCCAAAGTAAAATAGTATGTCTTTGTCGAGAGTGTTGTTGTTAATCACTTCCAGTGGTATGAAGCGATTCCACTCCAATAGGTAAGAGATATAATCCTCGCGCATCGAAAGGATTACCTTTACATAAGGAGTATTCAAGCATTCTCGCAAAAACTTGTAAAAAATTTTGCGCTTTTCGGGGTCTTTATAGATGAAAAAAAATTCTTCAAACTGGTCAAAAATTAAAACCGTGAGTAAATTATTTTCAGCATTTTTGCCCAGCTGTTCCAGAATAGCATCTGTTGAATCTAAGTTGACAGGATTGGGCATGTTGGGAAAGCTGCACTCCAGCGTGGGTGTAACTAGGTGCCACAACAGGGAAGCACTGCCGGAGAAGCTAGCGCAATTGAGCCTCTCTAGGAGTGCTTCTGTTAAACATTCACCCAATTTGCCGATCCAATCGGTATAACCTTGTTGCAAAACTGGTAAAACATCACGGGTGCCGATGTTTTGGTGTTTCAAGGCGGGGATTAATCCAGCTTGCAACAGCGAACTCTTGCCAACTCCGGATTGTCCATGAATGACGGTTAGTTTATAGTCATCGCGAGCCAGACGCTGTACCAGGCGATTGACATCTTGTTGCCTGCCAGAAGCAGCAATTTCTTGGGCAATATTTCCTTGGTGTTCGGTGTGGGGTAGGACAGGATTGGTTACTTGTTGCTTTGGCTGCAATCTACCCGCACCGATGAAGGCACGATAACCGTACTGATGTTCGATAGAGCGGCGTTTTCGTTTAGTTTGGAAGGCTTTCAGATAGTCCCCTTGCTTGAAGTAGAGCGATCGCAATTCCTCCAAAATTCTAATATAAAGCTGGGGATCGTACTTGGATTTAGTTGACGCTTTCGCATTTTCCAAAGTTTTGATGGCGTCTTTGACACAACCTAGTGACGAGTACGCTTTGGCTAAGGAAAATAAATAGCAACCCCGATGAAAGGAACGTTCCCAGTCTAAATAAGCGCTCTGCTCTGCTGAGATAGGTCTTGAGACTTCTGCTTCGGCATTTTTCAGCAGAGTGATGGCAAGTTGGGCGCAATGCTGTGCCTTCTCCCAATTTGATTTAGCTAGTGCTACCTCAGCCAACAATCCATAGGCGCGTGCGAGTTTGAAAAAATCAAGATTGGTTTGATGCAGGACTAAGGCTTTGTTGGCAACAGTTTCTAATTCACCCCAATGCTCGATCCGTTGCAGTGCATCGCCTAAGGCGTTAATAAATTTGGCAGCAAGATCCGATCTTTTGGCTTGCTCAAAGACCTCAACAGCCTGCTGAAAGTAATCCTTAGCACGGTGGCAAGCTGTCTCGTACTTGTTCCGATGGCCTAAAGCATAGGTGTGCCACCACAGACCCAAAAAAAATAGCAAACACCCCCGTCGCTCTAAGTTATCGCTTTGCTCCCAAAAGGCCAAACTACGTTCGTAATGGTGTCGCGACTGCTTGAGCGAATCACCTGCATTTCGACCGAGGACAAATTCTAAACTAGCTTCTAGAGCTGGGTCTAAATTCATGCCTCGATTTTGCAGTTCCCTACGTGCGGACTCAAGTTCAACTCGGCGTGGGGAACCAATCCCTAGATTTAGGGCAGCATTGTCTAGAAATAGGTTGGCTCCAGCATCGAGAATTTTAGCAAAGACCTTATCGGTGGTTTGCTCTATGAAATCGATTAACTCTGCTGTGGCGATCTTAAACTCCACGCTAGTTGCCCAACTTTCAAAATCCGGCACTAACCGAATCAACTTCTGCAAAACCTCATCGTTGATCCACAGCACCAACGGAAAGGCAAAATTGCGAAACTCCTCGCGCACTCGGTTGGTAGCTCTGAGCAGTTGCTCCAAGGCACTAACCGACTCTAAGCCAAATACCATAACGGCAGATGGCTCCTCCTGACCAAGTTTGGTTTCAATTGTGGAGTAGAGAGTCTTAACTGACTGCTCCAACAGCAGTTCTCGAACGGTTAACGGACATTGCTCCTGCAACTGTTGCACGATTTGCTCTCGCAGGGTCGTATAGTTGCAGCGAGCCAAAATTAAGGAGAAATTGCCCTGACCGCCTTTAATAGCCCGGATCAGAGTATTGAGGGAGTTCTGATTGTAGCTGGCGACATCTTCAGGTAGAGCCATTGCTTCAAGGTTTTTGCCTCTGCTAAGACAGGTTGATATGCAACCAAGAGGTTTATGGAAACTATACTCGCCTGACAGTAGCTTAGCTTGTATGTAAGAGCAGATTATTATTCCTCGCCTAAATGATGGGCAAGACCCCTCACCCCTCATTTGCCGATTAATACTATAATAGCGCTCACCATTTAGATGCGGCCAATCCAGATCAACCAAAAAAGATACCCAGATTGTCTTGAATAAAGCTCCCCCTCTCCCGACTTTGGGAGAGGGGGAAGGCAATGCTCGGCTTTGGCTGGTAGCTGCTAAAGAACCTCCGGTTTTTCCGGGCAGGCACCTCGAGCGCTACAATCAGTGTCGCGATCGCTTCTCGCTGCTATGATGGCAGACGGCAATTGGGACGTGGCAGTTGAAGTTGGTAAAATCTTTATTATTCGTTTGGCAGCATCAACTTCTACAATTTCCCTACTATTATGGCTGGCTATACCTTCCAGGATAGTGGAAACCAACGCAGGCAGAACCATTATCAAAACTAAAATTAACCAGGGCAAGGTCATCATCAATCTGTTCATGTCTATTCTCCAATCAGAATGTAAAAGGGAGATGCAGCTGGAGAGCAGAAAGCTGAGTACCGAGCAGTGCGGCAATTTCCAAACATTAGTCTTGAAAATAGGGAGAAGGCAGGGATGGTTATTCCTTTTGTGGTAGGCGAACAGTCTAGGGTGTCTGTCTGTCAGAGGAATTATGTAAATAATTGTTACAAACATTTGACACCCTGCATAAATGGGAAAGGCTTCCCCCGATTAATGTTTAGCAGCACCGAATTGTAGGTTTTAGAGTTTGCCGACATGAGAGATAACCTCAGGAACACCAAATTGAGGGATAGATGCTAACTTAGGAAAAGATGTTTCATTCAGCTTGAAGCGCCTACACTGTCGCTCAGCATTCAGTGAGTACACAGTTGTGTACTTCACTTACTTACATGTGTCTGATACACCCCTCTAGGAGTTCCCGGTGAACGAACACGTTAGGGACGGGAAATACTACCAACGCCTGTAATACTTCTAGATAAAAAATCCAGAAGTATGACAGAGTAACCCCTTTGAGTTACTGGTGTATTACTTAATACCTTTTACTAAAGCTGTTTCGGAAATCCGAATTTTTTTTCGCGAAAGCCGAACGGAAACTGATGCAATTTCCCCAAGCCACTTCTATAGCTCCTTGGCTTTACTGGCCTCTTTTTCCCATTCACCGTATTTTTTTAAAGCTTTACTTTGGCCAAATTGTCATCCAGGGACAGGAAAATCTGCCCGAATCAGGGCCTTGTGTTTTCGCGCCCAAGCACTTCAGCCGTTGGGACCCAGTAGTACTGGCCTTACTAAGCACGGAACCCCTGTACTTTTTGACTAATGCCAATCAATTTGAAGGCTTCCAAGGCTGGCTGATTCAAAGACTGGGAGCGTTTCCGGTGGAGCTGAATCATCCTACAGTTTCCAGCTTGCGCTGTGCCATTCAACTATTGCAAGCGGGCAAGAAACTGGTTTTATTTCCCGAAGGCGGAATCGTGCGGGATCAACCCCTGCGACCTCTCAAAACTGGTTTAGCCCGTTTAGTTCTGCAAGCTGAAGCAATGGCACCGGAAGCTGTAACTATCCCCATTATTCCCATTGCTCTGCGCTATGAGCCAGGTGCTGAACCAAGAGCAAAAGTATTTATCCACATCAGTCCACCGCTTTATACCCAGGACTATCGTCAAAACCACGATAAGCGAACCGCTACGGCACTTACTCAAGCTTTACAAGAGTCTTTACTCAAGGGCTTGGAGAATATCTAATATAGAAATTACGCACAGCAGCTATTAGTAGGGTATGTTATGCTCTAAATTCGCACCATTACTACATACACCCAAGCTCTCCATCCCCCCAAATTTGGGGAGAACTTAGATCCCGTCAATTTTCAATTATTCTCTGGCGGGTTATGCTGCAAGGGGTGGGTCAGATAAGATCGAATCATCCCCCACAGGAATCCTTTATTCTCCTCTAATGACAACTGACATTCGCCAAAAAATTGCGCTCCAACTCAATGCGTATAGAGACCTTCAGGCTCTCAGAGCTGCTCTATGGGATTGGGTTAACCAATCCGATGTCAGTCTGATGAGCCTTGAAAAAATCCTTGCTGCCCATCAGTCAGCAGAAATCCACTACACTGAAGCTGACTGGCAACATCTCCAGGAAACTGGATTTACCTTTGAGACTGATGAAGCCACCATCAAAGGTGATCTCCAACGGCTCCAACGCTATCGTGAAACTAAGCACGGCATTCCCCATGAGCAAGTTGCGGCATGGTTATCTAGCATTGGTACAGATGACGAGTTGCCATGCCCCAACTGATTTGGTCGCCAGAAGCTTTACTAGATCTTGCAGCCCACTTTGAATTTCTCAAGCTCAAAAATCCTGAAGCCGCAGGTCGAGCTGCTCAAGCCATCCGAGACGCAGGGTTTCGTCTCATCCAAAATCATGGTCGTCAGAACCGTCCTTCCTAACTTTCACACCATCGGTGAAAGGAAATTGTGTTTCTTTCATAGGTAACGAACTGCTCAAGAGAGAGTCTTAGCCGAACTTCAATATACGGTAATCTCTCTGGCTTTATAGTACAAATGAACTATAAATGAGTTATCCTGGATTTGAGGAGTTGTACTAAAGGGGTGACAAGAAGTTTAACAAGGAGATTGGCTGTAGGGAAAATTGACCAACACCCCACACTTCACACCCTACACCCCAACTGCCCGGATTTGATAACGCTGCGATGCGATCGCTCTGGTAAATGGCACGGCAAGTTTACCAGAACTCGATTCCTGGCGAATTTAGGCATTTATTTAGTCATTATTCTGATGTAATTTAAATACTTTTTGATAGGAGGCAAGAAGATGGCACCACCAGAACAGATGACACCAACCAAAACCGAACCCAAGCCATTCACAGAAAAGCTCAAGCAACTAAAAGCACCCTGGTTCAAGTCAGAATCGCTCTTGATTGGTGGTGTTTTGTTTGCCATTGCTGGCCTAATTCTTACTCAGTATGAGACAGCACCGCCGACAGAACGCGCACCTAATCCTAGCGTATTTTGCCAGGAGATTGTGCAGACGAAAGCAACAGTATCTCGTGAAAAGTTAGCACAACTCCTAACAATACCTGAGCGAGATCGACGCGGCAAAGTTCAGGAAATCCTGAAAGAGCCTTACTGCCGAATGTCCAGTTTGAATATCCGTGCTGGAGCTACAACCGAACGCGAAGCCTATCCCTTAGCCTTTGACCCACAGACGTGGCTAGTTATCCTCTATGAAGGAGACACTTATGTGGGATATGGATTCAAGCGTGCGTGACATAGTTCTAGCCCTTGTGGCGGTGCTGCTAACTCTGGTTAGTTGCACCCCACAACCAACAACAGAATCACCAATCGATATCAAGCTCTACCAGAACTGGGAGTTGCAACCGGGCGATATTATTGCAGGTCATAAAGTGACAGGCAGCCTGGGCGATATTTCCATTGCCTTAAAAGGTGGTAAAGTTTACGCTCCCTATGAAGGGAGATTGCAACCTCACAAACCTGGTTGCGTAATGTTTTCCAGCTCCGATGTGCCGAATTATCTGTTACGGTTGTGCGGATTAAAAACACCAAATTTTGGTTTGCGAAAAGCTGGAGAAGCACTGGGAAGTTCCGACAATTTAGAGTTCGCCGTACTTAATAAGCGACCTGATAGTAAGTGGGCCTTAGTTGAACCTTCAAAGCAGCTCTTGGAGCAAATGTTACAAGCCCCTTAGGAAGGATGAGGGATGAGGG
>DNXU01000212.1:12473-19479 GCA_003505715.1 Cyanobacteria bacterium UBA8803
ATCTGTAGGGGCGGGTTTAGTGACAAATATTAAAGGCTATAACAGATATGACCTCAATCAAAACCCGCCCTTCGATAAGTCTTATGAAGGTTAATCAACCGCATAGGATATGAGGGAGTGTTGGGTTAACATCCATAAGATCTGTAGGGGCGGGTTTAGCGACAAATATTAAAGGCTATAACAGATATAACCTCATCAAAACCCGCCCTTCGACAAGTCTTATGAGGGAGGGAGTGATGGAATAATATCGGTTTTATTTAGGTTTATTTCTCATCCTTCACAGCTTTTTAAATTTCTGGAAGAAACAGCCATGCAGCAGTATCTCAAAATTGCAATTAATATCATCGTGAGCTGCTTTTTCATGGTGTTAGGAATCTCGCCAGCAGCTCAGGCAGAAGAGATTGAGCTAGATTTTTCAATTCCCGAAGCTGATGCGATCGCCACACCGACTCCATCAACCTTCACCGTATCCCGCCCAACCTCTTTACCTCCCCTACAGGAAGATCGTAGCCAACACGCGATCGCCCTAGATTTCAGCGCCCCTAATGCTAACTCTGCTACTGCACCACTTGCAGCTAGATTCTCAACTGAAACTCAACCCCAAAATCCTCAGCCCAAAAACCCAACTCTACCACCACTACCCAAGTCCTCATTACTACTAAATAGTAAACCCACTCTTCACCAACTAACGGCACTGCGACGGGCAATTATTGGGCAAGAGAGTGCTGGGAACTTTTGGCTAGTTAATCCCGACTCAGGAGCTTTGGGTTACGGGCAGTTAATGCCAGCAAACGTGGCACCTTGGACAAAAGCTGCCTTAGGAAAAGCACTAACACCAGCAGAATTTTTGGCTAATCCTGACGCTCAAATCAAAACCATTAACCACAAACTCAATGAATATTTGCAGCGGGAAATAGCCTATACAGGCGGCCAAAACGAAGAACTAGCAATCCGCCGAGTTGCTGCAACCTGGTATAGCGGCAATCCCAATTTGTGGAACGATCCCCGTCCTCAGTACTATAATGGACGGCGTTATCCCAGCATTTCCAGTTACACGCACTCAGTTTGGCGGCGCTACCTGAGAGCAAAATCCTAACCAACCTAACTTTTTCTCCCTCCCCTAAAAAACCTCTGCCACCTCTCGGCTCCCTCGGCGTACCTCTGCGTTAAAAAAAATGTCCCAAGCAGAATTTCAATTCCTAGCAGAACTCAACCACTTTTTACCACCAAGCAAACAACAGATCAGCTTCCCTCATTTCTTTAAAGGTCGAACCTCAATCAAAGATACGATTGAGGCGTTAGGAGTTCCTCATCCTGAAGTAGATGCCATTCTTGTCAACGGAGAATCAGTAGATTTTTCCTATATTCTGCAAGATGGCGATCGCATCACAGTTTATCCAGTCTCTGTTGCCAGAGAGATCCCCTCAACCATCCACCTTAGACCAACCCATTTACCGGAATATCGTTTCGTCCTCGATATCCATTTAGGGAAGTTAGCGAATGGGTTACGCATGTTAGGGTTTGATACTTTATACCGCAATGACTACGACGACGCCGAATTAGCCCAGATTTCAGCCGCTGAAAACCGGATTCTGCTAACTCGTGATAAGGGTTTGTTAATGCGCAGTATGGTGACTTATGGCTATTATGTCAGAGCAACTAACCCAGAACGGCAAATCGTAGAGGTATTGCAGCGCTTTAACTTGTCCGGGTTAGTATCACCCTTTCATCGGTGTATCCGCTGCAATGGTTTATTAGAAGCCGTAGCTAAGGAATCGATTATCGACCAAATCCCACCTAAGAAACAACTTTCTATCCATGAATTTCATCGCTGTCAAGAATGCGCTCAAATTTATTGGAAAGGGTCGCACTACGATCGGATGCAGGAATTTATTAATGGGGTTCTAACTGCTGAGTGTTGAGGGATATAGCATTTTTATTTGATATATAAACTAATGTAGGTTGGGTCGAGCTGCGCTCGACCCAACCTGAGCTAACTGGCCATGATGGCATAGTTATAATGCACCGTTGCTGTTTTTTAAATGCCAACGGTGCATTATAACTACATGGGTTAAAAAACTCCGCGTCCCTCTGCGTTTAAAAAATAATCCCCAAACGATTATAAATTTTGATTTCGCAAACTCCGCACTTCCTCAAGACTAAGTTCTGTAATTTGGCAGATGGCTTCATCATCTAGTTGTGAAAGTAACTGTTGGGCAATAGCGATCGCTTTTGCTTGCATTCCTTCTTCTCGTCCTTGTTCTCGCCCTTGCTGAAGTCCCTCTTCTCGTCCTTGTTGAAGTCCTTCTTCTCTTCCCAGAGCGATCGCTCCTTGTTGGTCGTAGATGAACATTTCTCGCCGTTCTATATCTTCTAGCTCTTCTGGGGTTAAATTCACTTGGTTAGCAATGGTAAAGGCTTGATGGATTTCTGGAATTACATCCATTGTTTCTGGCACTTCCTGCAAAGTTCGGGCGTACTTCATAAAGTAAATCCATTTGTCGGTTAAACTTTCCAGCTGTGGCAGTTCTAATTGAAACTTTGGCAATTCGACGAAAATTAACTTGATGTCATTTTCTTTATACGTTAAGTTGGTTGTTTCTTCTTTGTAAACAAAGCGCGAAATTACCATCGGGCTGTTGGGGAACATCTCGAAATCGGTAATGGTTAAAGCTATTACTGGCTTAAGCATTCGGTAGCCTTCTCCGGCTTGCAATTGGAAGGCGTAGGTTTTAGCTGCATTAAATAAAACCCGCTTGCTAAAGGACTGCACGTTCAAGACCTGCATTGCAATAATGACTATGGTGCCATTATCCAGAAATGCTTTCACGTCTAGGTAGCTATCTTTTAATCCTTCGACTTTGGGCGGTAGGTTCGGGTTAATAATTTCTAAGTCTTGAATAGTAGGACGACCTTCATAAATTAGGGCATTGAGAAAGCTCTTCAGAATTGACTTGCTTTCTGATGAACCAAATATTTTTTTAAAGGCGTAGTCAGTTTTGGGATTAATAAAATTCATGGCTCTTTCATGGCTCTAATTTGGACTATATACTATTATTTTAGCGTAGGGCGAGTTATGTGTAACGCTAACGCACGGTTAGTGTTTTTTTAAATTGTATCTGTCTTGAAAGTAGGAATCGGGAGGAGATAAAGGTACTTTGATTATTTGTTGTGAGTGAAAGCTCATGGGGAGTCTTGTACCATGCTCAAGCTGACCGGATAGCCCGCCAGGAGTTTTAACTCCTGGCTAATAGCTTAAGTCCATTGAAATGGACTGAAATATTTTTTTGAGTTGCTTGTAGGGTGCGTTAGCGTTAGCATAACGCACCGTTGCTGGCTAGGTCTGAACTTAGGTTTGATCGTTATCGTCTTCTGGTTTGATTGCTTCTTTAATTGCTTGATCGAGGCGATCGCTTGCATCTTTAGTCAGTGTAGCCAAGGTTAGTAAGTTCGATATTAGTCCTCCTGCCGTGGTAGCCGTTTCCCCAGAAATGCGATCGCATAGGAGAAGTCCGACGCCGCCAAGGCTGAGGATACCGCTTAAGAGGGTAGCAGCTATTGTTAAGTTGAAAAGACATTTGGCTCGGCGGATGCGCTCTTTGAGTAATGAGTCTTTGTCGTTAAAGTTAGACATGGTAGGTTATCTGAATTTTGATATCACTACCTTAGGAGCGAACTCAAGTGTTTCTGCCGATCATCCCTGCTGATGATCCGCAACTTGTGGCGATTTGGGTAAGGATGGCTCAAACCCAGTACCTATACATGGTTCAGGTCAATGCTCTAAAATAAATAAGCACTGCCGATCTTTAGCAAAGGTCGTGCGGATGATCGGCAATATGGTTGAGGCGTGTCAAAATCCGAATCCCCTAAAAAAAGTTGTATTTTAACTGCATCCGGTAGAAAGAAGCTGAATGAGCAGTTGTCTAAGGATTACCCAAAGGGGTATAAGGTTATAGAATTAGCAACGACAGTCAGCTTAGATCGGAATACTCTGGCCAAGATATTAAATGAGCAACCTCCGAAACCAGTAAATCACAAATCCCTTGATACTTTATTTTCTAATCTCGGTATTGATTTAGAGGATAGTGATTACGAGGAATACCGCCATTATCAGCCATCGCCTCGGCAAAAAAAATCTCAGACTACCAGTCAAGAAAGCTTACTTATTCTTGATGACCCAGTTAAGAAAGAAAACCTCAAGCAAGCTTTACTGGAACTCGATTACATCAAGCAAGAGACTGCTTTTACTGAATTTATCTGTGACATAGAATCAGCAGTATTTCTCATCCACGGCCAACCCGGATACGGTCAACGCTGGTTGGCAAATCGGCTTACTTATAAAGTTCCTTACTTTACCGATGCATTTCAGCGATCGCTATGTTTGAAACGTTACCGCAATGACATTAATAACCTGTGGCAAAATTTAGCAGATATGGTTGGAAGTTCCTCTTTTGACCCCCAAGCAATTGCCGACGCCATTTATAAGCATCGGCAAACCCAAACGGTGATGTTGTGCTTGCAGGATGTGGATTGGGTTCGTGGCAAGTATCTCCAAGAACTCCTAGATAAGTTGTGGCAACCTTTAGTGAAGATGACCCAAGACAAATCTCCAGAGTATCCCCTGTTGCTCTTTTTAATCGATAATAAAGGTTGCAAATCTCAGCTGGGAATTCCTGTAGTGAGCCAACCTGATAGTAAGCATTGTTGTAGCCCTATTGAATTAGCGGAATTGCAATCTTTCGATACAAGAGAACTGCGTAGGTGGATTACAACGAAAAAATCTCTCTTCGCGCCACACCTAGATGCGACCATGGAGTTTAAGGATATTATCGGCGATATTATCGAGCGCAATAATAACCCATCTGAGGCGTTAGAGGCGATCTGTACCTGGTGCCATTTGGATTGGTTCAATGATATAGAAAGGGGGCTAAAATTATGATCGCCAAACCGTTGGAGTATACGGGTGATTTAAAGTACCAGCCCAAAATTAAACCAGGGGATACCGATCTGCAAAAGCGGCTACAGTCGCCTTATATCCCGGAACCAGATTTAGTCAAAGCGGTTAACTTGGCAATTTATCTGGAGCGGCCTCTACTGCTGCAAGGAGAACCGGGGTGTGGCAAAACTTTGCTCGCTCGCGCTATTGCTGGTGAATTCTGCCAGCGTTTCAAGTTAGAAACTTATCCCTACTTTCCTTGGTATATTAAATCCACGAGTCGAGCTAAAGATGGGTTGTATACCTATGATGCAGTAGGACGTTTACGGGATGCTCAATTAGTGGGAACGGATGCCTGTAAAACTTACTTAAAAGAAACCGAGATCACTAACCTATTTCAACGCCTGCAAGGCCCTTATGCTTATCTGAAATGGTGAGCCTTGGGCAAGGCGTTTAGGGAAGAGGGCTACCGTCCGATTATTTTAATTGATGAAATTGACAAAGCCGATATTGATTTCCCTAACGATTTATTGCGAGAACTAGAGGAACGGAAATTTGACGTGCCCGAAATTGGGGATACAGTTGAGGCCAAGCAACCTCCGATTGTTTTAATTACCAGCAATAAAGAGAAAGAGTTACCGGATGCCTTCTTGAGGCGGTGCATCTTTTATTATATTGAGTTTCCAGATCGCAATAACTTAATCAAGATTGTCAAGGCTCATTTTCCCAAGTCCTTCTCTACAGAATTAGTCGGAGCCGCTGTAGATAAGTTTATCGAATTACGGGAAAAGGGCACGAGCAGGCGGGAGGGGAAAAAAGCCAGTACCAGCGAACTTTTAGACTGGGTGCGCTGGTTGCAGCGCTATCCGGAAGCAGAAGCTTTGGAGATAATTAAAAATTTGGCCGATCATCTGCCTTTACTGGGAGCATTGCTTAAAACTAAAGACGACCAAAAGCACTATCACAGGCAAATGCGAACAGATGGATAGTCAGGAACAACCGCCTCTATTCGACCTGTTTATGGCAATGCGATCGCAAGCAGGTATCCCTCTCACCCTTGACCAGTATCACCTCCTGCTGCGAGCCTTAAAAGGGGGGTTTGGCATCAGCAGTCGCTCGGAACTCAAGCAAGTATGTAGAATGTTATGGGTAAAATCTCACTCCTCTCCAGAAGTCGAACGATTTGAGCAGTGCTTTGACCGTTACTTTGAGCAGCTAGACCGCCGACCAATTCTAGAGGAGAATACAGATAGCGATCATGGTGCGATCGCTCAATCACCCTCACCTCCATCCAGCCCCCAACCTACCCCACCACCAACAGCACCCGTCACCATTCCCCACCAAATTCCCACAGCAGTCAGGACGCCCTTACTCACCGATTCACCCCCCTCAACCAGCCGCTTTTCCCTAACCGCCAAAGACTTTCCCGTCACCCAACG
This sequence comes from Cyanobacteria bacterium UBA8803, assembly GCA_003505715.1. GTDB lineage: Bacteria > Cyanobacteriota > Cyanobacteriia > Cyanobacteriales > Coleofasciculaceae > UBA8803. Next base: position 18,849 of record DNXU01000212.1, read on the forward strand.
CCAAATCCTGCAAAACTGGCGTTCTCTACGCCGTCCCATCCGCGAAGGCCCTTTAACTGAAATTGATCTAGAAGCAACCGTCGAGCAAATTAGCCGGGATGGCATATTTCTCGAACCGATTTTAATCCCCAGTCGGGTGAATCGGGCAGAATTACTGCTTTTAGTTGACGATTCTAATTCCATGGTGCCCTTTGGGCCTCTGAGTGAGCAACTGATAAATGCTGTCAGCGCTGGAGGTTTTGGCAAAACCGAGGTTTACTACTTTCGCAACTGTCCACGAGATTACCTTTACCGATACCGCAACAGTCCCGAAGCCATAGCCATCAGCCAGCTCCTCCCCAAACTGCACCACAACCGCACCATCGTTATCACCATCAGCGATGGCGGTGCAGCCCGTGGTGGTATTAATAAAGAGAGAATTAAACTAACCCACAGATTTGTAGAAACCATCAAGCTACAAACCCGTTACCTAGCGTGGCTCAATCCCATGCCCAAAGAGCGCTGGTTAGGAACAACAGCAGAATTTATTCAGGATTGGGTAAATATGTTTGAAATAAATTCAATAGGCTTGAAAGCCAGCATCCAAGGCATTAAAAAAGGATGAGGGGTGAGGGATGAGGGATGAGGTATG
>DNXU01000230.1:0-9035 GCA_003505715.1 Cyanobacteria bacterium UBA8803
TCATCCCCTCACTCCCTCACTCCTTCATAAATAGTCCTTGGTACCTGTACAGCAAGGGTTACAACTCTTGCTGTCATGAACAAGGATATCGCCAGCCACAACAAGTGGCTGCTATGGAACTGCCAAGCGGCTATTGCCATTGGGCAAAATCCGATCGATGTGGCGGTTAAGGCAGCAGTGCGGATAATAGACCCCTCTGCTAAACCCAGGAAGTATCCATCTAGCATGAAGGCAATTGAACCAAATCCCAAAACGGGCAAAAGCCATATAACGTAGTTATCAATCTTGTCAATTAATTCGGTATGGTTGGTTAACAGCCCAAATAGTGGGTGGGGAAAGAGCCAAAATACCAAAGCGAAGGTTAGTCCTACAACTAGACTGGTTANNGTTACTCCAGAAGTCCGCAACAGCTGAACTAGCAACTTGTTCGTACCTTGGCCGCGAAATATCCCTGCTAAACTTTCCGTGGCAAAGGCTAGTCCATCAATAAAGTAGACCCCTACGATAAAAGCCTGCAATAGTAAAGCATTTTCAGCTAGTACCTCGGTTCCCATAGCCGAACTTAGGATGGTGAATATAGAGAAGGTCGAGAGAAAAGCTAAGGTGCGGATAAAAATGTCTCCATTGAGGGTTAATGCTGCTTTTAAAGCAGACCTGTTCAGGATCTGTCCGGCTGCAGCTCGCACTTCTTTAAACTGTACTTCTAGGCAGACTAAAATTATCCCCACTAGCAACATCAGGTACTGGCTAGCTGCTGTTGCTAGACCTGCTCCCGCACTATCCCATCCCCAGCGGACAATGAAGAGATAGTCCAGAACGACATTAACGCTGTTGCCGACTAGGGATAATAGCAAAACCTTACCACTGTGTTCCCGTCCCAGAAACCAACCGATGAGGACGAAGTTCAGCAGAGTTGCAGGTGCGCCCCAAATTCGGGTTTCGTAATAGGCTTGGCCGGAAGACTTAACGGCTGGTGCAGCACTTAATAGGGCAAATCCCAATTCCTGTAAGGGGTACTGTAAAATCAGGATAGCTAGTCCTAAGGCTAGAGCGATCGCACCATTCCGCAATCCCGTCAGCAATACGGCTTCTCGATCGTCGCGTCCTACAGCTTGAGCGGTCATGCCCGTAGTGCCCATGCGTAAAAAGCTTAAGGAGCGGTAGATATAGTTAAACAGTACAGTAGACAGCGTGACTCCAGCGAGGTGGCGAATCTCTGCCAGGTGACCTAAAAAGGCGATGCTAACTAAACCCGCTAGAGGCACCATCAGATTGGAGAGAATGTTGACGATCGCTAGTTGGAAGAAGCGACGGAGAAACTCATATCGGTCTAGGGTAGCAAGGGGTAAAGCCTGTTCCAAGGGATGGGTAATCTTGTTGGCAGATGGTTGAGTGGGAGAAACCAGCATAAAAATTGTTATCAAGAGATGGTGTTGCCCCATGACGATGTCAACACTTGTTGTCGGAGCCAAGACTGCAAGTGGGCAATGCCCATCTTATCTACTTTAACTTTTGTAAGGTGATGTTGCGTAAAGTTTAACAATTTAACGAATCGTGCAAGGTGGAGGCATCTGTTCAGATCTGATTAAGCAGTTGTACTATCAACAGCGCACAATCTTTTAGAGACGTTGTAAGACTTGAATGAAAAACTTTTTCTTGCCTCTATTGACAGCTGTAGCACGTCAAGCTAAAGCAAACTTTGTGCGCAAAACTCGCCAGACTACAGCGGTGCAAGAGCAGTTCTTGCTCAAGCTGTTGCAGGATTATCAAGGTACTGAACTGGGGCGTAACTATCATCTGGGTGACATCAAAACCATTGCTCAATTCCAAGACAGGGTGCCAATTCTCCCTTACAGCAGCTACGAACCCTACATCGAACGCATCGCCAGAGGGGAGCAAAATCTGTTGACCCCCGATCCAGTGGTTTATATGACCCTAACGAGTGGTTCAACGGGGAAAAAGAAACTCATTCCCGCTACTCGGCGATCGCAGAACGTTTTGCGCAAGGCGAATCTCATCAGCATTGGCTTTTTGAGCGATGCGCTGCGATCGCGAGGGCAAAAGTTTGGCAAAGTGGTGTTGACCAACTCCGCCCAAGTCTGGGGACGCACCAGCGGCAATATTGATTATGGCCCAGCCAGCGTCGGGGTGATGCGGATGGACAAGCGCCTTTACGAACAGCTTTTTGCCAACCCCTTTGAAACCCTACTGCTATCGGATAGCCTTTCTCGTCACTATGTTTGCCTGCTGTTTGCACTGCGCGATCGCTACCTGCGGGGTATGCTGGCTAACTTTCCCATGCTTATTCTGCGCACTTGCAAATATTTGGAAACCTATGCTGAGGAGTTAATTGAAGACATCGATAAAGGCACCCTTGCTCCTTGGCTGGAACTAGAGACATCCCTGCGCGAACACCTAGAACGTCAGTGGTCAGCTAACCCCAACCGTGCCAGATCATTACGAGAAATCCTTAAGGCTGAAGGACGACTCACCCCTAAACTGGCTTGGCCAGAACTCGCCTTTGTGGGTACGGCACGGGGGGGGACATCCGATTTTTACTTCGAGCGCTTTCCTACCTACTTTGGCGATACCCCCATTTTTGGAGCCATCTTTTCCTCGGCAGAAGCTACCTTTAGCATTTACCCCGACCTCGACACTGATGGCAGCGTCCTTGCCATTGAAACAGGCTTTTTCGAGTTTATTCCGGAAGATCAATGGCAAGCCGAGCATCCCAAAACCTTACTCGCTACTGAAGTCAAACCCGGGCAACGCTACCGCATCCTGGTGAGCAACTACGGGGGCTTTTACCGCTACGATATTGGCGACGTAGTTGAAGTCGTGGGATTTTACGAAACTGCTCCCATTATTGTGTTTCGCCATCGCTACGGAGGACTGATTTCTGCCACTACCGAGAAAACCACGGAATCTCATGCTACGCAAGTGATGCAGAGTTTGCAAACAGACTTTTCTATTCTGCTAGAAGATTTTTGTATCACTTTGTCGGAGAATGATTTTCCTGCCCGTTATTTAGTCAACATTGAGTTAGCGCCCGGTTACACCCTTGAAAATCCCCAAGCCTTCCTAAACAGTTTTGATGATAAACTCCGGCAAGCCAACACTCACTATGACATCAGCCGTCAAGATCCTATTCCACCGCCACGTCTGCGCATTCTTGCTCCTGGCAGTTTTGCGATCGTGCGTCAGCGCCAGCTGGAACGGGGGGTTCCAGACTCTCAGCTCAAATTCCCTCATATTACTGAGGATCGACAGTTTCTGGCAGGTCTACAGGTAGAACGGGAGTTTAAGTTGCCGGATGATTGCTGAAATTTGCTAATTGTTGAAGAAAGAGTTCAGAATAGGGAATGGGGAATTGGTAATATTAAACCTCTGGTAAAAGGATCAAACCCCGCCAGGGAATAAATTCCCTGGCTAACAGCTCAAGTCAGTTTTAACTGACTGGTTTCATTGTATTTAGTCGGTTTTAACAGACTTAAGCTATGACGCCGGAAATTAATTTCTGGGCGGGATGTATACTTTTGTAATAGGTCTATTCTTCTCCCCCATCTTTTCATTCTCTCACCCCTTCGCTCCCTTATGCATCGACGAAATTTTATCCAATATTCAGCTATAGGCACTGCTGCTTTTTTGCTAAGTCTAACTAAGCTCAATTCCCATCCTGCTGAGGCTTTTGTTTCAACAACTGTTAGTCAGCAACCTCTCTATGATTGGATTTTCTTATACTGGATGCCCTATGACAATGACCTTACTCAGTGGGGAGAGCCTATCCTGGATATGCTAGCTAAAGGCGTCCAAAGTAACAATATCCTGGTGATAGTTCAATCTAAGTTGTGGGGAGACAAACAGCTTTCAAGGCACATTATCACTTCTCAAAAACGTGATAGCCAAAAGCTAACTATTACTAATAGCGCTAGCGAACCAGCCTTTGCTGAATATCTCAACTGGGCGCAATCCCAATTTCAAGCTAAGAAATGGGCGATCGCTATTTTAGGCCATGGCGGTAATTTAGATCAAATTAGCCCCGACGATCATCCCTTACCCGATAATAGTTCCGGCACTCAATGGATGAATATCCAAAAACTGAGTGAGGCGATCGCCAATTTTAATCGTCAAGTCGATCGCCGAGTTGAGTTATTTTTCTTCCAAAACTGTAACAAAGGGACGATTGAAGCGAATTACACATTACGAGAGGCAGCCAAATACACTCTTTCTTCTCAATTCCTTTTAGGTGCTCCCAATTACTATTACGAACCACTACTGCACTTTTTAGGGCATAATCCCGAAATTCACGGGGGACAACTCGCTGAAAAAATTATGGAATTTGAACCCCTCACTATGTATCAAAGCTATACAGCGATCGATAATCAGGCTATGGCTAGCCTGCCGTCGAAAATTAATCCTGTAATTAATTCTATTCTAGCTGCTAATGTGGATTCCATTCAAACCAATACGCTGGCAACCTATGATTATATAGGCGATCGCTTTGTTGATGCAGTCACCTTTTTTGATACCATCACTACCCAATCCAAGGCCGATCGCGAGCCATACAATGAATTTATCAAGTTCTTGAATGATTCCTTGATTTATAAAGTCCAAAAGCAAGGGATACTCATGGGGTCAAGAAAAAGGCATCAAAACTATTCAGGTCTGGGTATTTTTTATCCTCAAAGTAAAGCCGAGCTAGAAAAGTATCAATATTTACCAGTATTTTCTGAGTTGAAACTAGCTGAACTTTTCGATGCCATACTAGTGCGATAATACCTATCGCGAACATATAGCATTTTTATTTGAGCTGTGAAAATATGGTTAATGCGAAAAGGGAACAGGGAATCGGGGATGAGGACTTGGTAACTTTTAATACAGAGGCTACGGAAAAAAACTCTTCCCAATTCCCATTCCCAATTCCCAATTCCCAATTCCCGACTCCCGACTCCCGACTCCCCATTCCCCATTCCCCATTCCCCATGGGCAATCAACGCTGGGGTGCAAACAATAGAAGCCCTGCTCCTAGGGCAATCAGTCCTGCTCCATAAAATACTCCTTCTAATCCGCCGTAACCTAGAACTGGCCCTAGCAATACTGGAGAAAGAAACTGTCCCAGAAAACCCGCACCTGTTCCAGCTGCCAGCACGCTAGATTTGAGGTCTCTTGGTGCTAGATTGGCTAAGGCGCTGTAGAGGGCAGGTAGTACTAAACCGAATCCGACGCCAAACCACACGGCAGTTAGCAAAATTAAAGGGAGTTGGTTTAATACCGGAATCGTGGTTAACGTCAAGGCCATCAGTCCAAACCCTACGGCTGTAGCTTGAGGTGCGCCCATCTTTTTAGCTAGCCATTTCGCACCAAAGGCTGATATAACAGCGGCTCCTATTGCTCGTGACGCTAAAACAATGCCGTTGGTAATGGCATCGGCTTGAATAGTGGTCTTGAGATAGAGTGGTGCATAAATAACCACGGCATACATGGCAACTGAAGTCAGTCCCAGGGTTAATAAGAGCCGTAGAGTATAGGTATGTCCCAAAACACTCCTCAGTTTACTGCCAGAGTCTTTCGCCATCGACTTGGTGTTGTGCGGCTGCACTGAGCGCAAAGTGGAGGCGGCTAGTAGAGCCAAAGGTAGTCCTACCCCGTAAAGATAAAAGGCCCATTGCCAGTGAGTTGAACCTACCCAGCCTCCCAAGATAGGGAAAGCAATACCAGTAATTGTCAGGCTACTAGTTGCGTAACCCAATGCTTGCGATCGCGCCTCGCCTTCATACATGTTCCCTAGTAAACCAAGACTAGCTGCTGCAATACCACCACTGGCTGCCCCCAACAATCCCCGCAGCACTAATAGGGGCACCAGTCCCTGCACCAAGGCTCCTGCCACACCAAATAGGGCGTAGAGAATTAGGGAAGGTACGAGTACCCGTAGGTGTCCGACTCGATCGGCTAAAAGACCCAGGGGTGGGCTGAATAAGGCAATGGTCAAGCAATGCAAGCTTACCAAGTTCCCGGCCAATGCTGGATCGAGGTTCAGCTGCTGTATCATTTCTGGCAAAATTGGCGCAATAACTCCCCCTGCCATGGTGGTAAGAGAGCCTGCCGCCAGCAGCACTAACAGCTTGGGATCGCGCAACATAAGCTAAAATACCTAAAATTTTGATAACTATACCGCATGAAACTCGATTCAGATACCGTGACGATTATTAGTGGTCTTTAGATTCCGGCTACTGGTGAGCTAGTGGCCATTGAAGAAGGAGTTTAGGAGTCACTGCTCACCAAAAATTGACTGGAGTGTATCTAACAAGCTAAATATGGTCAGATAAACTTCTCAACGAGAGGCACAAGTAATGGAACTGGCTACAACCCTAACCAGCCAGACTGTTCGGAATGCTGTCCGAGAGGTGGGCATCAATCCTAATTACTGGTATCCAGTAGCTTGGGCAAGTCAACTCGAAACCGGACAGATCTTACCCGTCATAATCTGGCAACAGGCGATCGCTATTTACCGGGACAGCAACAATCAGCTGCACGCCCTAGAAGATGTTTGCCCCCACAAAGGGGTAGCCCTACACAAAGGTATTGTCCAAGGCGATCGCCTTGCCTGTAGGTATCACGGCTGGGAATTTGACGGCACGGGTCAATGTGTAGGTATTCCTTACCTTCCTCCTCAACAAAAGCTGCCCTGTGCCCAAGTCCGCAGCTACCCCGTTCAGGAAAAATACAATCTGATTTGGATCTTTCCGGGCAATAAAGAGCTAGCTGCGATCGCCCAGCCTCTAGAGATATCGGAATTTGCCAATCCTGACTGGTTTGTAGTACCAATAACAGGACACATGCAAGCACATTTTTCCATCTGTAATGAGAACTCCATGGATGTTTTCCACGGGTTTCTGCACCAAAACCTGCAAGGCTGGTTTAATCCGGTGCTAAAAAGTTTGCGGGAAACGGAAAACACCGTCTGTGCTGAATATGATGTGTCCTATAAGGGGCACATGGCTAAGTTTTTAGGCTTGAGCGATCGCGCCGAACAGGTTACTACCCGCACCATTAGCGTGCAGTATCGTTATCCCCACTATTACAGCTGTCTGGAGGGCATCTCTACCCTCTACTTGATGCGGTTACCCGTGGGACTAACGGAAAGTCGCTCCTTTGCCTTCTTCTTTTTTAAAGTTCGCCTGCCTAAGTGGTTCCGGAAGCTGTTTGACCCGATCCTGCAAACCTTACTGCGGCGCTTCGTGTTTATGAAGTTTCTCAGCCAAGATATTGAAATGATGAATAGCGAACAACAAAACTACCTAGCCAATCCCCAGCGGCGCTACGTGGAAATCAACCCAGCGATTATTGCCGTTCAGCGCCTAATCGTCCGGCAATACGAACAAGCGAGCTAAGTAGGCTCTCTTGATAGGCATGAGAGCATAGAGGCAATTGCCCGCGACCAAGAATGAAAATATCTCCCACCATCTTCCCATCCCTCCATCCATTCAGGATAAGAAATCCAGCAAATTGCTACTTTTTATGCTACTCTGCTAGAGCAGAAATCAAAAATGCTGTCTTGATGCGATCGCCAATGTACCAAGGTAATTTGCTGCCATTAATCCCCATGCCTTATATAGATCCGCCCTCATGGCGCTGGGTACTGATTCGGAATAGCCAGTAACTTTTGTAGAAAAACAGACGTTTTTAGCTAGAGGCGATAGGCTATCTAGAAAAGGTGAGAGGAGTAAAGTTGTGCAAGTTGTCAAAGAGTACGTCCAGCGTTGGTACGAGAGCGGATTAGATCCCGACGAGTATGTTTGTCACTACAAGCAGGGGAACTTAGTCGATATTGAATCCACGGCTACAGGGAAGCGTCAGACGGTTCTAACCTTCTGCACGAATGATGTTTTGGGTCTGGTTCAGGACGAGGCAGTGAAGCAAGCTGCAATCGATGCCATCCTCCAGTATGGCACCTCAAACAGTTCCTGCTCGGTATTGAGCGGTCGCATCGATTTGCATCGGCAACTAGAAAAAGAAATTTCTGAGTTTAAGCACCTACCTCATACCCAGCTGTTCATCAATGCCTGGATGGCAATGCAAGCCTTAATGGATGCCTTTTGCCATTTGGCAATTCCAGTCCCAGGATTTCAGCATACCCGCGAGACATTGATTATGTCAGATGTTCTCAATCACGGTTGCATTGTGGCGGCAGTAGCAAATGCAGGAACTCGTTCCGGAAAAATGTTCAGCCACAGTCCCCGTGTTCGCGTGAGAGCATACCGGCACTGTGATACCGAGGATCTGGCTCGTAAGCTGCGCCGATATGCCCGTCCGGATGATCGGATTATGGTAATTTCCGATGCAGTTTTTTCAATGGATGGGGATATTGCTCCCCTACCCGACATGCTTGATGTGATGGAAAATTACGACGGTAGCGTACTGGTGATGGATGAAGCCCATGCCAGCGGTGCGATTGGTGCAACGGGTAGAGGAATCTACGAACATTTTAATATCCTGCCCCAAAACGCAATTGAACGGGGGATCATACCGTTGATTATGACCACATTCTCGAAATTCGCGGCATCTGCTGGTGCGGCAATTAGCAGCCATGTTGCTGAACTCATCCCCCTATTGAATGTTTCTCCCACCTCAATTGGTACGATTTCCTTATCACCACCTCTAACAGCCGCAGCGCTGGAAAGCATTCGCCAGGTACGCCAGTCACCCGAACTTGTCCAACAACTTCAGAGCAACAGTCGCTATTTGCGATCGCGCTTAATCGAACAAGGTTTTAACGCCATTGGTGAAACCAATGTGATCCCAGTCATCCTACCGCCAGATATCAATCCCAAAATATTTGGCCGCTTAATGCTAGATAATCACGGGATTTGGGTTTCACCCATCTGGTTCATTGCCAAACCCCGCGTCCGGATTACCGTTAACGCCATCCATACCAAAGAAGAGATCGATAGCTTGGTTACCGCGATGGTAGCAACACGGGACATATTGTATAAACCAATGATTAGTGCCTAAGGAGTTGTTGGTTGTTGGTTGTT
>DNXU01000230.1:9330-14607 GCA_003505715.1 Cyanobacteria bacterium UBA8803
ACAACAAACAACAAACAACAAATGACCAAATCATTCCAGATTCAGGCTGTAACTACTCCAGAGATGCACGAAATGTTTCTGGATATGCCAGCACTGGTATATGCGGAGGATGCCAACTGGGTGCCACCGTTGCGCAGCGATGTCGCTAAGCAGTTTGCACCCAGTAATCCATTTTTTGGCTATGGGAAGTTACAGCAATTTATTGCCCTTTCTCCTGGGGGGAGTGGGGAGTCGAACACTACCAACTCAAATCCGATACCCGTGGGGCGAATTGTGGCAGCTGTGAACCAGCGCTTGATTGAACGAGAAGGCCAAACCGTCGGGTTGTTCGGGTTTTTTGAGTGTATTCCAGATTTGGCGATCGCTCAAGCCCTTCTCAATGCAGCTTGCCAGTGGTTGCAAGAGCAAGGCATGACGGTAGTGCGAGGGCCAATCAATCTATCAACTCATAATAGTTGCCTGTTCTTAGTTGATGGCTTTGACTCACCACCAACGGTGATGATGCCCTACAATCCGTCTTACTATCCAGAGTTTATGGAGGAAGATGGCTGGCATAAAGCGAAAGATGCCTATGCCTATGACTTCCCCCTCGACAAGCCCCTACCAGATAAATTTGAGAAAGGGTATCGGATTGCTTGTCAATCAGGGATCTCGTTCCGCCCGATCCGAACTAAAGACCCCGGATTTAAGCAAGATGTCCTGAGTATCTATCATCTTTTTAACCGCGCCTTTGCTAATAATTGGAGTTCTACACCTCGCACTGAGGAAGAATTTTTTGAGGAAGCTAAATCTCTGCAAAGTTTGGTCGATCCCGATATTTTCCCCATTGCCGAGGACAACGGGGAAATGATTGGGTTTTGGATGGGGTTACCAGATTATAATATTCCCCTGAAGCAGGTAGGTGGGAAACTTAACTGGTTGGGAATACTCAAATTTTTATGGTATCGCCGTCAGATTGACCAAGGACGGGTAATTGCCATTTGTGCGCTACCAGAGTATCGCCGTAAAATGGTGCCCCTGGCTTTAATTTATTTGGGAATGCAAGGGGGAATTAAAAAGGGCAAGCCCTATAAACGAGCTGAACTTTCTTGGGTGTGGGAAGATAATATGCCTTCCCGTAAGTTGATTGAGGCATCGGGGGGCAAGATTTATAAAACTTACCGAGTTTATGAAAAAACTCTATAGCCACCAATTCTTTAGGGGTGAAGCATTCGGGTGATGCGATCGCCAAGAAAACCCCAAATACTTATATCCTTAGGCGATAGCCTTTCCGCAGGGTATGCAACACGAGTGATCCTGGCGATAACATGTCTATAAAATATCTCCCTCTCTCTCCCTTGTCTTGGGAAAGCGATCGCAACTTTCTGCCGAGCTGGTCTAGGATAAAGGGGCAGTTAGGATTTATCAGCTCCCAATTCTTCACGAAATACAGACTCAACAAAAACTGCACAGCAAGTTAGGTAACCAATCAGAAATAATAATGCCACCATAAATTTCACCTCCACTATTAGATACATCTGAGTAACAATGAGTTATGCATTATTGTTAAAAATCTTTACAAAGTTTTGCCATGCCTGATAAGGGTGCTCATTCATAATCTCTATAAGTCACCGAAAACCAACTCGTAAATACCAGCGATCAAATACTTTTGGCCTTCCCGGGAGAGATCCAGGTTTGATATAACTGCCCAAAATAGGGTAAAGTCTGAATACTCAATCGGTTCTGGTGAGGATCAGCTACCAGAGGTAATGGGGAAAGTTTGGTGCAAGTCCAACACTGTCCCGCAACTGTAAAGGGGCTACTCAACTTTAGTCCCTGAGTCAGGAAACCCGCCGATGTGTTAATTTATGTAGATTCATCTGCGAGGTACAGAATGACTGCTAAATCTTTGGTTTCATTTCGGCAACAGACAGTACGCTTGACCTTATCAACACCTGTGCAAGCGACTCTCTACACTTCGCTGTGCGCCCTAATTCTCTGGACGATTTATTTCAGCACTTATCCGCCTATGCATGACAAGCTCCATTCTCTGCGCCATCACACGTTGATGGTAAGTTGCCATTAATGAAAAGGGAATAGGGAATAGGGAAATCCCCATAAAAAAATAATGTCAAAATTGGAGATCGGTTTAATGCGGCAGAGTGCAACCCCTTATCCCCGAACCCTTTTTGCCAACTCTGGCAGACGAGGTTTAAAGTTATACCACTTTAATGAGATCGGCTCAAAATTAAAGGGAACAGTACTCATCAGTGCTATGGCTGTGATGGGTATGGTCATACAGGGTAAAGTTGGGTTGTCACAGACTCCACCAGCAACCGTTAGGCTGATGACTGAACCAGCCGTCAGCCAGCTATCTCCCTTTGAAGCTGAAGCCATTAAACCCAAATCTCCCGTACAGTTGAAGTTACAAGCGGTCGATGGGGCAGGTATTCCTTTACTCAAGGCTAAGATACGCCTAAAAATTCTCACGCCACCCAAAAATCTGTGGTTTCCCACAGATTTCCCCATTGTAGAGGGAACTCGCTTGCTAGAGATGGAGGCGATCGCTCCTCAAGGTGAGTTGCACCTCCAGCAAATGCTACCAATTCGCGGCACTTACCAGCTATTGGTCAACGTTACTCCCATTGAGAAAGATACCTTTAAGCCGATCCAGCAAACGCTGAAGCTATCTGTACCGGAAAGTGGGGTTAAATATCGCAATTTTGCCATCCTAGCAGGGATTTTACTCATGGTAGGGCTAGGAGGAGGCTTAGTTATTGGCGGACAGCAACAGGTAGAACCAGGGGAAATTGCACCGACTAGAGTGCGATTGCTGCTGAGTGGTACGATAATTTTGGCGATCGCGGTCTTATTAGTAGTTAATATCCGTGCCGAATTCAGCCACTCTGAGATGTCCCACCATACTCATGAGGAATCGCTAGGGGATAACTCTGGAATTGTGCAGTCTCAGGGATTGGACGTGCGACTGTTGGGAGATAGTAATGCGACGGTTGGAAAACCTGCCAACTTAAACGTTCAACTCACCGACATCCAAACCAATAAACCTGTCACGGATGCAATTTTGAGTATTAAAACCACTCCCCTAGAGGATGAAGGGGTTACCTTTGCCTACCAAGGTGTACCAGATGCCACTGGAAAATTTATCTGGCAGCAGCAGTTTTTTGATGGTACTACCCACAAAATTGAGGTTGAGGTTGCTCCCCATCCCAAGGCAGTAAGGCAATTCCAACCCTTCCAGATTTCCAAAACGATAGCAGTTGAAGCAGTAGAACCTCCTCTGTACATTCGATTTATTGCCCTAGCTTACATGACAGGTATTGTTGCGATCGGTCTGCTGATAGGACTAAAGTTAAAATCTCCTGCTCTTACCCGTAGGGAAGTGTAGGCTGAAAATCCCGATGGCAACCTTGTCATCTGTTTGTTACATAGCCGTCACAAATTTTCAGTATCGTGGTTTAGTACTAGATTCTTTGGGGCGAAAAACGCCACAGTCCTCCAGTTTTGGCTGGGAGGACTTTTTTTTGAGGATATTGCTCTGAGGTAACACTTAGAGAACTTACGCAAAGCCTATATAAGGTAGCCGTAGGAATTTCAGGGTATTTGCGGTTCCCACTTACTTTACCAAAAAAATATTATCGAAGTGTCATGCCTTTCTTGGTAATAGGTAATGAATAATGACCATGTTGCAACAAGCTCACTTTCTGGCAATTACCCATCACAAATTACCAATTACCCATCTAGATATATCACATAGACTTTAGAGGGACTATGCCAAGCCATTTAGAGTGCTCACAACCAACTATTAATGTTTGTTCTAAAATTAAGTGTCCCTTTTTCAATCCAACCACTCCAGCGGGTTGCTGCACCCGATACCTTAGTTCTGGCGAGTGCCATCTCAAGAGTGTATTTGCCTTCACATCCAATGGTCATTGCCTATTGACAGCTAATGAAATAGAACTTTGCTATATCAAACAGGTAAACGATTGCTGGATTGCTAGGAATCTTATCCGTTTAAAGGAACCCTTACCAGGCAATAGCAGTGAGGTGGTTCTACCAGCCAACCGTAAGACATCTAATACTCTCAATAGGCCCCTTCACACACCCGACAATTTTCATCCCATCTACATTAAACTACCTAAAATTCCCTCAAGTTACCGAACGATTAGTAATCCCTTATTAAATTCCATCCAGTTTGAGGAATATTAACTCAATTTGTAAAGTCATATCAAGTCCAGTAGCACCTTTCCTTGTATAAAAAAGTTCGTAGTAACCGGACACGATATCATTGGCTTCCAGTCTGTGGCCAATTTACCAAATTGCGATGCAGGCCATATCTGGGCGATCGCAACTTTGCCATCTCGTTGTAACAGCGCTGTCACAACAGCTAATTATTCTTAAGATAACTAAGATTCCTTTCGGTGATGAACGTCAAAGCCTTCCTGGGTAACTTGGAGGGCATTTTTTTGAATAGGGAATGGGGAATTTAATATTTGCCTATTTTGAGAATTAAATAAATAATAATTGTGACAGTAAAGAGTGCGGAATGTGCTTTAGAAGGATGAGGAATAAGAGATAAGAGATGAAGGATGATTTTTTCCTCATCCCCGATCGATGCCAAGTTGGCGAGCTGCTACCATATATCGGAAGATATACTCTGCTACTTCTAAATAGTTATAGGCTTCTTCTGGTGAAGCAGCCCAAACGGTCACACCATGGTTCCGGATGAGCAAGGCTTTCACGAGTGGTAGCTTCACCTTAAAGCGATCACAAATCTCACGAGCAATCCGAGGCACCTCAAAATGATTAGCAAATAGGGGTATTGTCACATTGGGGTTTTCGTCCCAAACTCCCAATCCTTTGAGCATTTCCAAAGGCGGCAAAGGTAATTCATCCCCATCGGTAAAGCATGAAACGAGATTAGCCTCAATGGAGTGAACGTGATAACAGGAGCGAGCCTCCGGAAATAGGGAGTAGATAGCCTGATGAATGCTTGTCTCAGCCGAAGGGCGAACCTCAGCGTTGGGTTGCTCCACCACAGTGCCATCAGATGCCATACGGATGAAGTCACCAAGCGTTAACTGCCCTTTATTTCGGCCACTGGCAGTGATCCAGAAACTGCCATCAGGCATTCGAGCAGAGAGATTTCCCGCTGTCCCTACCATCCAGCCTAGCTGGTAGAAGTGACCAGCAGCTGCAATTAGGGTTGGCCTTGGATCGGTATCCATTTTAACCTCAAAAATTAATGGCTTATTGCTCATTGTTTATTGTTCATTGTTC
>DNXU01000233.1 GCA_003505715.1 Cyanobacteria bacterium UBA8803
TCTCCCAACTTTGGGAGAGGGGGCGCAGGAATATCTAACTCGAGTTCGTTGGCTTCAATCTCTACCCAACAACAAACAACCAATAACCAACAACAAACAACCAACAACAAACAACCAACAACAAACCAACAACCAATAGAACAACAAGCTCAGCAACTTTATGAAACTGGACAGTTGGCCGCAGCCATCTCAGTGTTAGAGGAAGCGATCGCAACTTACAGGACCCAAGGGGATATCTTTGGTCAGGCAATGGCGCTGAGGAATTTGGCTTTGGTTTATCAGCAACTGGGGAATCGAGATCGGGCTAAGGAAGCGATTGATGCTAGCCTCAACCTCCTGGAAGCGATCGCCGATAGCCAAGAGCGCACCAAACTCCTCGCCCAAGTCCTGGATGTGCAAGGACAGCTACAACTATCTATCGGCCAACCTGAACAAGCTTTAGAGACGTGGAAACGAGCGGCCAATACTTACCAGCAAATTGGAGATCTGACGGGATTTACTAGAGGCCAAATTAATCAGATCCAAGCTTTGAAAGCCATGGGGTTGTACGCCCAAGCTAATAAAAGCTTGACGGCTATCCAAGCAACCCTTGCCGATCAACCGGATTCCCTATTGAAAGCCAAAGTCCTTCAAAGCTTGGGTGATGTGCTGCGCGGTGTGGGCAAGTTAGAGGAATCACAGGCGGTTTTACAGCAAAGTTTGGCAATTGCCCAGAAATTAAAGGCTCCTGAGGCGATCGCAACTACTCTCGTGAGCCTAGGCAATACGGCCAGACTACAGGAGCAACCCGAAACTGCTCTGAACTACTATCAAGATGCCGTGCGAGAATCTTCCTCACCGGATCTACAAATACAGGCACAACTCAATCAATTGAGCTTGTTAGTAGACCAAAAACTCGGCACCCAGGCCACGGTTTTAGTGCCGCAAATCGAATCTACAATCTCTCAATTGCCCCCCTCTCAAACTGCTATCTATGCCCAAATCAATCTAGCTCGTAACTTGATGAAGATGGGGAATAGGGAATCGGGAATGGGGAATGGAGAGACAACAGAAACGCTGGGAGAACTTACCCAATCACCAATCACCAATCACCAATCACCAATCACCAATCACCTTGCAACTGCCGTAAAACAAGCTCAAAGCTTGGGAGATAAAAGAGCTGAATCTTATGCATTGGGAAGTTTAGGGGGTCTGTACGAACAGAACCAGCGTTGGGATGAGGCAAGACAGCTGACAGAGAAGGCTCTCCTCGTGGCTCAAGGTATCAATGCCCCGGATATTGCCTATCAGTGGCAATGGCAGTTAGGTAGAATCGTTAATGTTCAAGGAAATCGCCAAGGCGCGATCGCAGCTTACAGCCAGTCCGTGAAAACCCTCCAGTCCCTGCGCAGCGATTTAGTAGCGATTAGCTCTGATGCTCAGTTTTCCTTTCGAGAGTCAGTTGAACCCGTCTACCGAGAGCTAGTGGAACTGCTGTTGCAACCGGGAGCTGACCAAGATCACCTCAAACAAGCCAGAGACGCTATTGAGGCTCTCCAGCTAGCTGAATTAGATAACTTCTTTCGAGATGCCTGTTTAGATGCCAAACCCGTACAAATTGACCAGCTAGATCCCACGGCAGCTATCTTCTATACGATTGTGCTGAGCGATCGCCTAGAAGTAATTCTGGCTCTGCCAGGGCAAGGTTTGCGCAATTACACCACAACTTTACCCAAAGCTGAGATCCAAGACACGTTGCAACAACTGCGAGATAGTATTACCATTCCCAGGGAACAACTTCTCTCCAAAAAACGGTTGGCAGCTGCCCAAAAAATTTACAACTGGTTAATTCATCCCGTCGAAGCCGATCTAGCTGCCAACGGTATCAAAAACCTGGTGTTTGTACCCGATGGCGGGATCAGAAATATTCCCATTGCCGCTCTTTATGATGGCAAACAGTATCTAGCCGAGAAATTTAGCGTTGTTATCGCCCCAAGTCTGCAACTCGTAGATCCCCAACCTTTGGGACGGGAGCAACTCCAAGTTCTCGGTATGGGATTGACAGAATCCCGCCAAGGGTTTGGGGCACTTCCTAACGTGGAGTTGGAATTGAACGGTATTAAAGCTGAAGTTCCAACCCAGATACTGCTAAACCAGATGTTCACCAAATCGAACTTTAAGCAAGCAGTTAATACTTCTTCATTCCAAGTCATTCATCTAGCTACTCACGGTGAATTCAGTTCTAAAGCAGAAGACACCTTTCTACTCGCTTGGGATGAGAAGGTAAATGTCAACGAACTTAATAGCTTGCTCCGTGCAGATCGACAGCAGATTCGCCCCATTGAATTACTGGTTTTGAGCGCTTGCCAAACCGCAGCAGGAGATAACCGCGCTGCCTTGGGACTAGCAGGGGTAGCGGTACGAGCAGGAGCTAGGAGTACCCTCGCCTCCTTGTGGTATGTGAGCGATGAAGCCACATCCTTGTTTATGACTCGCTTTTACCAAGAGTTAGCGCAGAACCAGGTCACTAAAGCTGAAGCCTTACGCCGCGCCCAAGTCGCTGTTTTGCAGAATCAAAAATTCTCCCATCCCTATTACTGGTCAGCCTTTGTGCTGGTAGGAAATTGGTTGTAATTAATAGCTTAGGACTTACGCACAGTCTCTATTAGTAGGGTGCGTTACGNNCGAAAGCTAACGCACCATTACTACTACATATTATCCTTTTATAGTCGTACTTGTGGGAGTCGTGGCTCAAATTTGTAAAGTTAGGCTATATTCAGAAAAATGTGCTGCTCAGGGAAAATGGAAGTAAACGTTAAGACATTAACTCCTCTCTGGACTGGCGGTGTTGAAGCGGGCAAGTGCGATCGCATCCACGAAACAGGAATCCTCGGCAGCTTGCGCTGGTGGATGGAAGTGCTAGTGCGAGGAGTTGGAGGAAATGCCTGCGATCCAACGGAACAGAAATGTTCGCGCAAAAATGGTCTTTGTGATGTCTGCAAAATTTTTGGTGCAGAGGGCCAGAAGCGCCGATTTCGGTTAGAGATTGAGGAAACTCAAGTATCTAACGCCACAATTAAGCATCCTATTCAAGCAAATCGTACTTATACAGATAAACAGAGCAAGCAGAAAACACCAACTTGGTACTTTCCAAAACCTCCCAATACCCCGAAGACGGACACATTTACTCTTAAAATTCAGAGCTTAAACCCAGATTTTAAGCCAGAAATCATCGGTGGATTGATTCAGTTTATTGCCGATTGGTCGGCATTAGGAGCGCGTCCCCAAATGGGTTTTGGTGTAATTGAGATTGAAGAGCGCATTGATATACAACCGCTCTATGACTGGCTCTTTTCCATAGCCGGAAGTAACATTTATCCAGATCTGCCTTCGCTACCGAACATCTTTCTGGCGCAGATTCAACCCAAAGACTCAAATCCTTCGTTTCAGGAGGAAGACACTTTTAACTTGAAGTACGACCTCCGGCAACTTTTCAGAACAGAGCAAAATCCGAATAAAAGCAGAGATGAAGATGGCAAACCACGTCCTAAGAAAAAAGGAGACGGGGACAAGGATCTACGTCACTTCATTATGGGTACAGTGGAAGGCGATCGCATAGCTGCCAAAGTCAAAATCTCTCGTTCCTATGAGAATGACAAGTTGATGCGTGTATGGGGTTGGATTCCAGAAGAGGCAGATGTTTACAAAAATGGTTGGAATAGAGAAAAGGTCGTAGATGCGATTTATCAACACCTGGCAGCAAAATATACCTTGCATGATTGGCGGGAGATGAATTCAATGAGAGATACTAAAACACCAAATATTAGCGATGCAAAGGTGTTTCTGCGTAGCTTGTTGAAATTGCAGGAGGATGGCTGATGCAGTATGACTATTATGCTTTTCGGAAAGAGCAATTGGGCGAAACGCTAAATGAACTCGATCGAGCAAAAGTAGAACTTGATAAAGCGAAACAACGCAAGGATAAAAATGCACGTCAACAGGCAGAAAGGAAGATAGAGCAAGCTGCTGAAAAGGGAGTTAAACTTGAACCTCACTTGTCGTATTTGTGGTATGAAGCTCAGGGTTCTGAACTCAAAAATTCCATTCGTGATGCTTGGCAAAAGCATTTAAATGCCAGCATTATCCCTAATGCGTTTCACTTTACACCAGATATCTCTGCCCTCAAACACTTGCCATCCCTCAGCTTCATGCTGCGGGTTCCTTTCAAACTCAAGAAACCCTACCTGAGTAAAGACGATCGTACTTTTCACCTCCTCGATAATCCCATTCGGAAAGACAAGGTATTTAAAACCCCAATGGTTGCTTCGACCAGTTGGAAAGGAGCATTAAGAGCAACCTTTTGGCAATTAGGACATCAAGAAGAAGACGAGCAAATTATTCGACTCTTCGGTGATGCTCGTGAAGATGAAAAAGGGCAAGCTGGTCGGCTCTATTTTTACCCAACGTTCTTTGACAAGATTGGCTTGGAAGTGATTAATCCGCACGATCGCAAAACAGGCACGGGCAAAAATCCCATTCTCATTGAGTGTGTTCCAACCAATGCAACTGGAGAATTCATCTTGCTGTATGTCCCCTTTGGTTCAGTGAAGTCAGATGAGGTTGCCGCAGATTTGCAACGGGTTGCAGAAGGAGTCGAGAAAATGCTGACAGTTTACGGCTTTGGGGCAAAGACTAGCAGCGGTTTTGGGATTGCTGATGTTAGTAATACGGGAGAATTAGCGATTCGAGCAGATTTGCCAGGTTTAGAAGAAAGTTCGACTCCAGCCCAACAACCAGAATTTTTGAATTCTGATGGCAATCTCAAACAGGAATTTTTGAATCCTGATGGCACTTTCAAAACTGAAAAACAATACAAAACTTTTCTGCAAAGTCAAGGAAGAACTCATAACAAAAAGCTATATCAGGAGGCTAAAAAGTGGTGGGAAGCCAATACGAAAGACTCAGCGTCCAAATCAAAATCACTACAACCTATGACCAAAGTGTCTTTTACTAATTTGAGTGAGTTGGGCGATCGGGTAAAGGAAATAGCAGAGAATCTACCCCAAAAAAAGGAAATCAGCTATGACTCATGACTTGACAACTTTAGCGGATAAACGTGATGCTCTGCTCTTAGCAGAAATAGCAGCATGGCTGCATATGCTAGGAAAATTTCATGAAGATTTTTTGAAAGGTCAGCACGACTTAGATATCAAAATTCCAGCAGATTTAACAGCAAACTTTGCTCACCTAGACCACTTATTGCAAAATAAGTCTTGGTCAGGAGCTATTTGGAATGGATTGGGTATCCCCGAATTTCAAGCCAGTTCATTAAGCGTGTTCCATTTCATAAAAGAGCATCGTAATCAGGACGAAGTTTCAGAGGGTCTGTTGAAGTTGATGGCGGATGCACACGGACGCGGTTCAGGAATTGAGAAGGGAGTGTTGAATCGGTTCGCGCCAAGTCAGACGACAACCGTCTACTCATCGACAACATTTGGCACTGAAACCGATGCTATTGACTTGAACAATTTGTACCATGAGCGTAATTATTTCTATGATTTCCTACAAACAAACCTCGAACTGCTAAAGAATTCATTAGGAAGTTCTGCTTTCAACTTGCAGGAATTTCGCCGCAAGTTCATTTCTAATATAGAAGACTACTTCCGCCAGACGGTTGCAGAAACACGCCGACCGCTGAGTGATGTTACTTTGTTTGATCAGACTGTCGCTAGCGTCGCCTTTCTCAAGGCAGCATTGGCTCAAAACTTGCTTGTTGGTTGGAAAGAACCGCCTCCTAGTGATGCCAAGACTGAAGATAAATATTATTGGCGATTGCTGCGCGCTGGTTTAGATGGTCTGGCATTTTGGGGTGATTCTGTTCGCATTGGTGATTTGTTAGCCCGTAAGCAATTGATAGCAGAGGCGTTAGATACAGTCAAAAAGGTGATTGAGGAGGACTATCCTTTAGGATTAGAAGTTTATCGAGATGAGAATGGCAGCCTATTCATGGTTCCAGATGTTGCTGATTTGCTTGATGCAAAGGTAGATTCTAAAAACTCATTGCGTGAACATTTACAAGAAGTCGCTAACCATCGATTTGATGGCGAAGCATATTGGGCGCTAGAGTTGAGCGATCGCACCCGAAATACCCTAAAATTCGGAAGATTAGCAACTTCTCAGCCTGATAAACTTACTGCTAATTCTCAATCGATTGGATTGCACTGGAATATTCAAGAAAAGCGGGATATTTGTCCTGTATGCAGTTTGCGACCAATTGGTGCAAGCGACAAAGCATTGAAATTGAAAGTTTGTGATATATGCTGCGATCGTCGAGCCTCTCGTGCCAAAAAATGGACGCAGCAATTAAAAACGACGATTTGGATCGATGAAGTTGCGGATAGCAACAGTTGTCTTGCTCTAATTGTTGGACAATTTGACCTAGAATCGTGGCTGACTGGTGAAGCATTTAGTAGCATAGTTTCTTCTGACACTATATCTCAGATATGGAAAGAACCGCTTGGAAGTAAGCAACATAACTTTGACTATCAGCAATTACTTAGTGACATTCAAAATGCTCTAAAAAAGCAGGATAAGAAGAAACGACAATTCGCAGCGAATACTTTGTTAGATAATCTTGTCCCTAAAAAAAATGCTCGTGGTGTTCCCAAAGGTCACAATCATTTCCAGCCATTTTACGATCTACAAGTTACTGAAACCGATCTGGGTGAAAACAAGTTGGGCGAAAAAAGAACTACTGAGGAACCTTGGCTTCTAGCCCTGGCAATGATGCGGCAAAATCCATCCTTTGCTCGTTTGCGTCGGGCATGGGAAACCACTCAACGATTTTGGCAAAAAACATTAACAGATGAATTAGATCCCAAGCTACCAAAAGTAAAAGGTCGTCTCACCATTGAATTAACTAATCTCGATCGGTTCAAGCTACAGCTTTTTGGGAGTTATGACCTTGTACTAGGAATGACAAAGCTCAGCGTCTTACATGACAATGGCAAGCTGATCGCCATAGACAATCTTCGCTACGCTGCCAAGCAACTTGGTGCAAAGTCTGAAGATTATGCGAGTGACGAAGCCGCAGCGGAGTTTGTTCGCAGCCAGTTGTTGAATCAGCAAGTACCCATAGAAGAACCTACTGGGTATGGCAGTCCCAACAAATTAAAAGGCAAGCTAAACATTGGTAACGTCACCTTTGATGCAACTGAATATGGCCCAATAATCCCCATTCTGGCTGAACCGCGAACGTTTATGGCACTTGTTCCAGCAGACAAGTCTCTTGAGGTAATTGAGGCAATTAAAACCAAGTACGATCGCGAAATGGGCAAAGTTCGCAACCGCCTTCCCTTGCATCTAGGTGTAGTATATTTCCAGCGTCGTACCCCTCTGCGATCGGCTTTGGATGCGGGACGGCAGATGTTGAACTACAAATCGCCCACAGATAAGCAACTCTGGGAAGTATTAAAGATCCAATGCCTATTAACACCTGAAAAGAAAGAACTAGCAGATGGTACTCAACAGTTTAAGAAAACCATTACTCTGGATTTACTCCAAGATGCCCACAAGATAACCTGGAATGTGCCTGTTGCAATGGGCGATGGCAAAACTACAGATGTTTGGTATCCCTACGTCTTTTTGAAAACGAATGATGACGACAATAAAGTGACAACCGAACGGCAACGATCGCTCAAAAGTCAGCGCCCCGGTGAAACAACACCCTGCTGGCTGGTTCATGCTGCTGATTTGAAAGAGGGCGATCGCATCTACTTTACACCCTCCACCTTCGATTTTGAATTCCTCGACAGCAGCGCCCGCCGCTTCGAGATTTACTACGACAAAAACGGTCGCCGTCCCCGCCAAACACGCCCTTTCTATTTGGAAGATCTCGATCGCTTCGACACCCTCTGGAAAATTCTAAAAAACCTGAAAACTTCCCAACACCATCAAGTGATTTACACTATTGAATCCACCCGTGAAATGTGGTACGGACAAAACGAACAAGGATCGTTAACCGATTCAGTATTTGAGCAATTTGTCACGGATACACTGGCAAATGCAACCTGGGCGAAAGACTATAAAAAATGGACAAATATTCCTCAACAGCAGCGTCAACAACTCATTGATGCAGGAGTGCGAGGCGAATTAGCTGACTTGGCAGAATTACACATGGAAATCTTGAAGGATCAGTAAGTAAAACAACAATGGCAACCTATAAACGGCAACGCTACCTATTTATGACCCTCGATCCGGTGCATATCGGTACGGGAGGCTATCGCTTGGGACGGGTAGACAACAGCATCGTGCGAGAACCGGGAACTAAAATTCCCAAAATTCCTGGAACCAGTTTACATGGGGCAGCGCGATCGTATGCAGCACAATTATATGAAACACCAGAAGCCGCAGGACAAAACCACGACAAAATTGATAACCCCGATAAAAATCCCGTTTGCTACACATTTGGCTATATCAAAAAGTCCCAGAATGGTAACAGCGATGAAGGTAAGATTTATTCCGGGGTGGTGAATATCTTTGATGCTCATGTGTTGCTATTTCCCGTACATTCGATGGTCGGCCCCGTGTGGGTGAGTACGGTGGAACGGTTGGAAGATGCAGGCTTTAAGGTAGAGAACTTACCAAATGACTGGAATAACATCAATACGGCGGTATTGAACTGGCAGCGCTCGGATGCTTTGAATTTGGGTTGGTTAATGCTTCAAGTTTCCGCACAACAAGCAACAGTAAGTGCGCCTTCAAAGTGGGTTAATGATAAACGTTGGCAGGCGATCGCAAAGATTGTTTTAGTCAAAGACGCGCTCTTTAGTCAAATAGTAAATAGCAATTTAGAAGTGAGAACATCGGTATCAATTAACCCTGAGACTGGCGCAGCAGAAGAAGGGGCACTGTTCACCTACGAAGCGATTCCCCGTGCCACATTCCTCACCGCAGATGTTGTCCTGGATGATTATGGTGCTGGTGAAGAAGAGGACGACAAGAATAAAGAAAATGATAAACCTAAGCGCAAGCGTCCATTTCCTAAAAACAAGACTTATAAAAGCCAGAAGGATCTACCTGGAGGTTCCTGGAATAATCCACTTGATGTTGTGAAAGCAGGGTTTCGCACGATCGAGTGGCTGGGAGTCGGCGGCATGGGTACGCGCGGTTTTGGACGGATGGCAGTCGTAGGCGATCCGGTAGAAGTGACGCTAGAAGACTGTTGGCAAGTTTCAAAAGCATCTTCGCTCAATGAGCAACCCACTGCAACTGCTACTAAGGGAGGCAACCCATGAGCAACCCAGTTACGAACCTCGATCGCCTCACCGCACAACATGCCCAAGCCTTAATTAGAGATGCTAACGATGATATCGAAACTACCGTTACTAAAACATTAGGGGTATTGCAAGAAGATGGCGTGTATGCTTGCTTTTTGTACCTGTTAGCTAGAGAAAAGGAAAATGGCAAAGCAGTGGTTAAAGAACTACTCAATCTTCTGGAGGGATTGGGGTTTGACTGGAATAAACCCATGAAAAATGGACAGGTCGATCTCAGTCCTGAAGTTGTCTTGAAACACATTACAGACCATGTAACGCAAGACCTGGAACGACTGCTGTTGACTAAAGAAACCCTGGAACAGATGTTAATTTATGCCCGCTATGGGGCAAAGGCACAGGAAGCAGCCAAACAGCCAAAAGAGGAGGCAAATCCGTGACCTGGAAAGCCTATCGAGTGGTGTTTAAGCTCAAATCACCCATGCACATCGGCTGTGGCAAAATCGGCAATGTCCAGCGCACCCGTCCTTATGTCACTGGGCGAGTTTTCTGGGGCGCACTGACGATGCGACTAACCCGTGATGCAACTAGCGGTTCTGCGACTGATTCTGAGCAGTATGAAGAGTTTGGGAAAAAAGTTCATAAACAGTTAGCTTACACTTATTTTTATCCAGCAATAAAACCAGAAAATCAAGACTACGAAATTCAATGGCTATGGAAAAATGAAAGTAAAAATGAAAGTCAGTTTCGCCGCCGTTTTCTGAGCAGTTATGCCAGCACTGCTTTGGTGTATCCCCAACAAGCAGCCGATGAGGGATTATTGCACGAAGTTGAGTTTATTTCACCTCGCACGTTGGATAAAGGTGAGCAGGTTTATCTAGTGGGTTATGTGTTTGAGAAAGAGGATTGCGATATCGCTTGGCAAGAAGCTTGTCAAAAGCTACAAATGGGTGGCGAACGAGGTTACGGTTGGGGAGCAGTTGCCTGTCAGGATATACAAGAAATATCAGAAACTCGATTGTTTAACGACGACAGCCTCTCTTGGAAAGAGGAAAATGAGAAGATCGCCATTCAACTATCTACTTCTCAAGATAAAAAGGGATATATCCTAGCTCACACAGTTGCCGAGTCTAATTCACTGACTCGTTTGCAGGGAGAAATTGAGCCGTTGGTGGGGAGGGAATGGCGATCGCACAATTCAACAAACCGCTATGCTGGACAGCACGTAGAAAAATTTTGTGATCCCTGCTGGGTTCCAGGAAGTGTAGTCGAGCGATCGCTGGATTTTGTGATTAGAGATTTTGGTATTTGGCATTTACCAGACTGACTTTCTGCCAAACTGAGCCTCTAATTCCTCCTCAACGTATACAAAATCTGGACAGAGTTCTTGGCTGGGGTCTGTGGGAGGTAGGCGATCGCAGATTTTAGGACTTACGCATTGACAGAAATTTGATACGGTAAGGGTTAAGCGAGGACTCTATTTCCAGGTCTAGGGCTGCTTCCTGATAAACCTGTCCCAACACCTCGGATAGATTCACAATAGGTTCTTGATCTGGTGGCTGCAAAGGAAGCAAGAATTCGGGAATCGATTCGCGCACATTAAACGGGTAGAGTTCAGCTTCAGGACGGAGATTAGCCCGACTGACCAGAATGCGGTAGTGTGATGGAACCCTTGCTGAAAAAGCGCAACCTGTTGCCGTGCTAAGTATAGTTCCAGCAAAAAGGCGGCACCCAGATTCGAACTGGGGGTAAAGGCTTTGCAGGCCCCTGCCTTACCACTTGGCTATGCCGCCATTTTATTAGGTTGTGTCTTTATGGCTACTAGAGTAACCTCTGGTTCAGTAGCATCTTGAGTAGCTTAAGGCAGCCTTGAGCTATCTGAACGGTTCCTATCATAGCATCAATCTATCAACGAGTTCACTCCAAAAGCTTTCTTCCTTTCTACCTCATACCTCATACCTCATACCTCATACCTCCTGCTTTCTGCCACTAGCTTCACTGGGAATGGCGATCGCAAATTCTGTCCCTTGTCCCGGTGACGAAATACAAATCAGCTGGCCGTTGTGTTGTTCTTCTATAATTTGACGTGCAATGGACAACCCCAACCCTGTCCCTTTCCCGACAGGTTTCGTGGTTAACAAGTGGTGGTGATCAAAAATGTGCTGTCTGACGGCCTCAGACATGCCGATGCCATTATCTGCGATCCGAATTGTCACGCGATCCGGATCTGCTGCCATTTGGGTGCTGATCGTAATCTGGTTCGGATGGCTCTGGATGTCGGCATAACTTTTCCCCTGATTCGCTTCTTCTAAGGCATCAATTGCATTAGCTAGGATATTCATAAACACCTGATTCAGTTGTCCGGGATAGCAATTGATGTCTGGCAATTCTCCATATTGCTTGACGATCTTAATGGCGGGACGGGCATCATTGGCTTTGAGGCGGTGTTTTAAAATTAACAGGGTACTATCGATGCCTTCATGGATATTGAATGGCACCAGGCGATCGCTATCTGCTCGCGAAAACGTCCTCATGGAATTGCTGATGTGGCGAATCCTCTCAGTTCCCTGTCTCATTGAGGAGAGTATTTTGGGTAAGTCTTCGAGTAGGAACTCTAAATCTATATCTTCGGCATGTTCCCCAATCGCTGGCACGGGATTGGGATAGTATTGCCGATAAAGGGTTAAGTGATCGATAATCTCTTGAGTACAGACGATCGCCTGATCGAGGTTTCCGGCAATAAAGCCAACGGGATTGTTGATTTCGTGCGCTACCCCTGCCACTAACTGACCTAGGCTTGCCATTTTTTCACTTTGGATAATTTGCAGTTGCGCCTGTTGCAGTTTTTGGGAAAATTCTTCTAGCTGGTGGGCGTAATTTTGGGATTCCTGGTAAAGTCGGGCATTTTCTAAGGAAATGGCGGCTTGAGAACAGAGAACTTTTAGGATTTCTAAGCGATCGCGAGTAAATGCCCCCGTCGCTAGATTATTCTCCAAGTAAAGGATACCCATTAATTTACTTTGATTGAGGAGGGGAGTACACAATAAACTTTTGGGTTGATGCTCGATAATGTAGGGGTCAGATGCCAAAAACGCTTGATCCGTCGCATTGTCAATGACCAAGGTATGTAAGCTGTGTTTGACGTAGTTGAGCGGGGTGAGGGGAATAGCTAGACTCTCTTCTACAGGAATTGAGGGCATGAGGAGGGTGGTAGATTCAGGGGATGCCGGCGAAATAGTAGCGATCGCCGCTACACCCAAGTTATCCCCTTCGTTCAAAATCAACGCACACTTAGAAGCTCCGGCATTCTCCATTACAATTTTGATTAAGGTGGAGAGCAATTTATCGCGCTCGATTTCCTCAGACAAAGTTTGAGAAGCTTTGATAGCACTTACCAAGTCTAGTTCTTCTGAAACAGTGGTATTGTTAGAAATGAGAGTTTCACCTTTGGTCGATATCTCCAGTTCTTCACGGGAATTGCGACTAATTTTTTCCGATTGCAAAATGGGGGCAAGCAGTTGGGGATAGCGTTTTTCTAAGTCTTCAACTTTGGCTTTCGCTCCCCAACGAGCATAATTGTAGTAGGCATCAATCATGTAGCTGCGGGCAATTTTCTCCTTACCCCAGCCTAGGTAAAATCTAGCCGCCAATTCGTTCGCGATCGCTTCTTCGGCAATATACTCGTTTTCTCTAGCCAGAGAGATGGCGCGATCGTATAGATCGGCGGCTTCCCAATTTTGCCCCAATACTCGCGCATTCTCTGCTGCCACCAGCTCGTACTTATGCTGGTAGTTCATTGGTGCGTGGTAGGCCCATTGTTTCATCATGGCCTGGTTTGCCTCAACTTGCTCTAGATAGTTTTGGCGATCGCTGATATTGTTTGACACACAACAGCCCAGCAGAGCTAAGGAATGATAGAAATTCAGAATAGCCACCTGCATAAACCCAAAGGCAGCTCCTGCTTGTTCCTTAGCCAAGGCTACATTTTGCCTAGCTCCCTCGTAATCTTGAAATTGGTATAACAGAATTGTTTTAGCAACATAAAAAATAAACAAAACTGTCCCCGTTTTCGTTTCAATTAAACGAGGTAGCATTTGACTTTCATCAAAGCTCTCACCAATCAATAACTGAACATCTGCCGCTCTCCCTTGCAAATTTAACCCTAACTGTCGCCACACCTGAGAAAAATAAGTAGGGATTTCTTGTTTAATTTTGATACACAAATCGATATATAGCGCTTGTTGTTCTATAGCCGCAGCCAAGTTTTCTTCAGTGAAAAACAAGTAACTGCACAAATTAGCAGCACAGTAACCACCCCACTCTATATCTCCAGTTTCCAGTCCGCTTTGAACGCCAACCTGCAAAGGCACAACGCTCAGTTTCGCATGTTCTTTCCAGGTTCTAATATTAGAATTAAACAAGTTATAAACTTTAGCCTTAAGTTCTTTAGCTTCAAACTGCTCCAACAGTTTTAAAGCAATAATTCCCGCCTGATAGCCAGCCTCTAACTTACCGATCCCTACTAGCAACAAGCCATAAAAGCCATAAGCAAAAGCCGAAGCTGCTGAATTACCATAATCAAGGCAAAGCTTAATCATAGTCAGAATGAGCTGCGGAAAAATCTCTGGCTTAGCCTGGAAAACAGGAGTACAGAGAAATTTCAAAATTTCCATCCCTGATAATTTATACGGATCGGTCATGGCTGGTATATATTCCAAATCAGCCATGCTAGGCAGCTCAACGACTAAATTTTCTTCCCCGTCTATAGTTAATAGAGAAACGCTCAATCCTTCCAAAACATACAGCCCTAGCTCTACAGCTTTAAGCATTTCTAACTGAGCGATGCTAATCTGCATCTGTAACTCATAGACCTTTACGCGATCCAGCAAACTGGTAGCATTTTGCAGGGCAATATCAGCCAACCTAGCCGATCGCTCAAAATTAATATTTAAGTATTCAGCTTCCGCTGCGGCAATATAAAGATCTAACGTCAGCTGATAATCACCCTGCCAGCTATTTTCTGCCAGGAGGCTCAATCCCACTGTTAAATACCTAACAGCAGGTTCATAAGCAGTAGATAACTTAGCCTTATGACCCGCTAGAAGATTAAGTTGAGCCAGTTCCTGTCGTTGTAAGTTATCAGTTATTAAATCAGCTCCCACATTCAGCTGATTAAGAATATCAAATAGCTTTTCCTCCCGTTCCTCAAGGGAGGTATTCATCAACATCAATTGACCAATTTTCAAATGAGTGAAAGGCTTTTGCTCTGTCGGAATCAAAAAATAAGCAGCCTGCTGCACCCGGTCATGGAGAAATTTATAGGGAACAGTAGCAGTGGATTTGGCAACGGATTTAGTATCGGATGTAGCGGATAATTTATCAATTTCCTTTCCCGCCCCAACCCTGTAACAAAACCTATCCGTTATATCTGTTACTAAATCTACTGCCACCGAATCTTGAAAAAACTTATAAATTTCGCTCTTAGGTATAATGAATCCTTCTTGCAATGCCTTCCACAATGCAGCCGCCGTCTCTGCTTGCGACTTCTCATAAACAATGGACAGCTCATCCAAATCGAACTGGTTGCCAATACAAGCCGCAAGTTTCATAACCTCCTGAGTCATTTCTGGCAACTTCTGTAATTGCAGCGCCATAAACTCCACCACATCATCTGTCAGAGACAGAGTCTTCACGCGAGCAATATCACACTGCCAATGCCTCCCTTCAAAATTAAAAGTAATGAGTTCATCTTCATATAATGCTTTCAAGAATTGATTGCTAAAGAAGGGATTACCCTTAGTTTTTGCATAAACTAGTTGAGTGAGCGGCAAGGCAAGTTCTGGCGAACAACTCAAGGTCTCGGCAATCAGTTTGTTTAAGTCAGTTTGACTTAAAGGGGCTAGAGTAATTGTATTAACAGTAGCTTGAGTCTTGCGAATCTCCTCTAACGTTAGCATCAACGGATGAGCTGGACTAACTTCGTTATCGCGATAGGCACCGATCAGCAACAAATAAAGATTATCTATATCGCTCATCAATACTTGGATTAACTTTAAAGAAGCGGAATCAGCCCACTGCAAGTCATCTAGAAATATTACTAAAGGATGAGCAGCACTAGTAAATACTCGAATAAACTTCTGGAATACTAAGTTAAACCGATTTTGGGCAGCGCTGGGAGAAAGATCAACAATAGGTGGCTGTTTCCCAATCAGCAGTTCCACTTCAGGAATCACGTCGATAATGACCTGACCGTTTTCTCCCAAAGCAGATAGCATTTCAGCTTGCCACTGTTCCAATTGTTGAGTGCTTTCTGCCAGCAGTTGTGCCATTAAATCACGGAAGGCTTGCACCAAAGCCGAGAACGGAATGTTGCGCTGGAATTGGTCGAATTTTCCTCGAATGAAGTAACCTCGTTGCCGTACAATAGGTTTATGCACTTCATTAACGACGGCTGTTTTCCCAATTCCTGAATAGCCCGCCACTAATATCATTTCACTTCGGGAATGGGAAATGGGGAATAGGGAATGGGAGGAATTCTCTTCTTCTGGTTCTTTTTGGGATACCCGGTTAAAGGCAGCAAGTAATGTAGCAACTTCTGTTTCTCGCCCATAGAGTTTTTCAGGAATAATGAACCGTTCTGCAATATCCCGTTTTCCTAACTCAAAGCTGGTAATTCTTCTAGAAGTTTCCCACTGGTGCAGGCACCTTTCCAAGTCATACTTCAACCCCAAAGCACTCTGATAGCGGTCTTCGGCATTTTTTGCCATCAGTTTACTGACAATTACTGATAGCACAGGTGGAATTGCAGAATTAATTTCGTGTATGGCAGGGGGTTGCTTGGCAATGTGACAGTACACTAACTCCATCGGATCGGTACTGGTAAAGGGTAACTGTCCAGTCAGCAGTTCGTAGAAGGTGATGCCTAAGGAATAAAAATCACTGCGGTAGTCTATGCCTCGGTTCATGCGTCCCGTTTGTTCCGGAGACAGGTAGACAAGGGTGCCTTCTAAGACGTTGGGGTTAGTGAGAACTTGATTTTCTTTGGGAAGAAGGGAGGCAATGCCGAAGTCAGTGATTTTGACTTGCTTGGTACTAGGGTTAATCAATAGGTTGGCAGGTTTGATGTCTTTGTGAATAACCCGTTCTCGATGGATTTTTTCTAAAGTGGTAGCGATTTGAAGGGTGATGAAAAAAAAATCTGATAAGCTCAACGGGTCATTAGTGATATAGTCCTTAAGAGAGATACCGCCGAAGTCTTCCATAATAAGGGCGAAACCGTTGCGGTAGTTTTCTAGGCTGTAGGGATGGATGATGCCGGAAAGGTTGAGGTTTTTCGTTATAGTGTACTGATTGCGGAATTGAACGAGTTGGTTAAAGCTGGGATACTCGCTGCGCATCAATTTGATGACGACAGGTTGAGAGTCCCAGACACGCTGCCCTCGATAGACTAAGGTTCTAAAACTTTCATAAATTTGAGTTGACAGGCAATAGCCAGATAGAGTCAGCATGGTTGGAGTTCTGCATTAGGAAGATGTAGAGCTGTTGAGTTCAAGGTTGGTTTTAATACGGGAATAGGGAATAGCCACAGCTTAAAATTTCTCTATTGTTGGTTTACTGTAAAATATGATAAATTTCACACCACAATGTCGGAAGACCTGTCTAATAAGCTGTTCGTCATTTAAATCAGATTGTCAAAAATTGCCAAATCCTTGTGTCACGATTATCTTGCCCGCTACTAATACCCAATTTAAAAGCGTGACAGCTTATCCCTCTTTTGTCACTCTGGGGTG
>DNXU01000405.1:0-1339 GCA_003505715.1 Cyanobacteria bacterium UBA8803
AAAAATAGAAGTCTGACAGAATGGGGAGATGGGGAGATGGGGAGATGGGGGGAAAGAGACAGTACAACGTTTGACCGCAACTTGGTATGAAGCATTCTAGACACCAGAAAGAATGAAAATAATTCTTTCCCTCATCCTTCATCCCTCATCCCTCATCCCTCATCCCTTACTCCCTCTCCCTTAAAACTTGTAACTCAGTACTTTAATCACCGAGCCGTTTTGGGGTAGATCTGCGGGCTTAATTGCTATCTTGTCGCTATTGATGCGGTTTACTTGCATTTCCTGCATCAATGCTAAAAAATTATCCACAGGCTCAATCGAATACTCTCCTTGACAGGTAGCTTCATCTGCTGCCCTTGTCCGGAAATGGGTGGGAATAATCATTTTGGGATTGAGTGTGGCGATCGCCTGTTTTGCTTCTTCAGGATTGTAGGCTTTCACCCCACCTCCCACAGGCACCAACAGCACATCGGGACGCCCGATCAAGATTTTCTGTTCGATATCAATTGGTCCGGCGGCACCGCCCAAATGCACTACTTTGATACCGTTTTGTGTCCATTGCCAAGCGACATTCGTACCGAACCGCCGTCCACCCATGCGATCGTGCGGGATACCAATTCCTTGAATTTGGATGCCACTGACTTGATAAACTCCCGGTTCAAAAAGAATTCGGGGATTTCCAGGTAATCCTGATGCTGCACCTTCATCCAGCAACTGGCTGCTGATAAGTACTAAATCTGCTGCTACCTGAGGAGGGCGATATCCAGCAGTACACCCCAATGGCCGAAAGGGATTAACTAAAATCCGCAAACCCCCGCCAGTAAACAAAAAGCAGGTATGCCCCAGCCATTGTACCGAAAGCCCGCTACTAGCGGTTTGCGCCACAGAAGACCTCAATCCAGAACCCAAACTGGTTCCCAAGGTCGCAAGTAACCCTGCACCCGCATAGCGCATCAACTGTCGCCGTTTCATCGTAAACCCTTTTGATTAGACTGACATTAGCTTATGATCTAATGTCGGAAGTGATGCTAAGAAGTTTCGTAATAACTGTTTCCCACAGCTAGTCAGAATACTCTCTGGATGAAATTGGACGCCTTCAAGATGAACATAGTTCCGGTGTCTGACTCCCATAATGGTGCCATCATCAACCCAAGCAGTTATCTCTAAGACATCCGGACAACTGTTTCGGTCAATGACTAGGCTATGATACCGAGTTGCCGTAAAAGGATTGGGCAATCCCTGAAAAACGCCTACACCTGTGTGATAAATCTCAGAAGTCTTGCCATGCATCAACGTCGGTGCCGACACAATCTTACCGCCAAATACCTGACCCAAACTT
>DNXU01000405.1:1392-1648 GCA_003505715.1 Cyanobacteria bacterium UBA8803
TGGCGAATCAAATCACAGGATACTCCAGCATCTTCAGGACGCCCCGGCCCCGGTGAAATGACCACTCCATCAGGTCGAAGCTCCCGGATTTGCTCCAGCTCAATTTTGTCATTGCGGTATACTTGAATTTCCGACGCTACAGGCAGTTGGGCACCCAGCTCTCCCAAATACTGTACCAAGTTGTAAGTGAAACTGTCGTAGTTATCAATAACAACAATCACAACCCATACTCCTTAGTTATTAGTTATTGGTTGTT
>DNXU01000405.1:1907-4652 GCA_003505715.1 Cyanobacteria bacterium UBA8803
CAACAAACAACAAACAACAAAAACCTTATTGCACAATTGACTGAAGCCGAGCTAAGAGTGGCGGTACAAGCAGCACTCCAGCCACAAAAACGGAAGTGAGTGCCGATATGAGAACCGCACCAGCAGCACAGTCCTTAGCAATTCTGGCCAGTTCATGGTAAGACTGTTTAACGGTTAAGTCAACCACTGACTCGATAGCTGTATTTAAAAGCTCCAAAGCCATGACCAGTCCACTGGTCAAGCCAATCACAGCCAGTTCGACCAGAGTTAGATGTAAAAAAACACCCAAGCTAATTGCTAGAGTGCCAATTATAGTATGTATGCGAAAGTTTCGTTGAGTGATGAAGGCGTACCGGAATCCAGCCCAGGCATATTTAAAACTAATCAGTAAAGTAGGGGCAATGCACCAAGCTAGGTCTCGCTTTGTCTTGATAACTGGATCTGGCTTGTTTGGTCTGGGCATCGACAGTTCTTGAGGCAGAGATAAGGAAGTCGAAGCAAGGAGCTGGGAGTTGGAAGAATGAGTCTTGTTAAACGTCATTGATTGTTGATTCCCTTTTAGTGGTAGGTTGCCACAATGCAGAGCTATTATACCTGTAACGTCAAATTGACAATTTCAAGTAAAGCTTTCTGCTGATTAAGCATTCTTATGAGACTAACCTCATCCGGATGATCCCATCCCAAAAGATGAAGTAAACCGTGGGTTGCCAACCAGGCCAATTCGGTTTCTAAAGAATGCCCTTGTTGCTGAGCCTGACGATAAGCTGTTTCAACAGAAATAACAAGATCGCCAAGATACAAAGGCAAAGACAATTGCATTTCAGATTCTGGCTGAGGAGAGTCTACCTCCAAAGCTGCGAATGCTAATACATCTGTGGGTTGATTTTGGTGACGGTATTGGGCATTAAGAGCCTGGATTTCACGATCATCAGTAAGACGCAGAGTGAGTTCGCAGACATTTACACGAGGAGTTATATCTGGTTGCAAGGTTTCTAGCCATTGGTAAAACCAGCGTTCCCAGGTTGGGATCTTAATTGGATTAGATAATGGTTCAAACCCTTGGGGTATTGACCGGGAAGTACTAAAGAAACAATCCTGTACCAGCACTTCGACTTGCACAATTAGCCTCTGGGTTCGGGATGGAAGGTGGGGAGGGAGATTTTGATCATGCTTGTTGTGAGCGATCGCTCCTGGATGTCTCCTCTAGGTAAATCAGTCTAGTGGGTGAGGTAAGCAAGGCCAACTAATATAGCCAACAAGCCAAAAGTGGTTAGGAAAAAGTGTTGTAGGGATTTGCCACCCTTGCGCACCATATTGCGCATTGCTAGTTTCACGTAACTAGCTTGAGGCTCTGGTGAGGGAAATCCCGGTGGGTTTGTCGTCTCACCAAGACTCTGTGGTGTGGATGGCGGCGATGAAAATGGCTGAGTCATTAGAAATAGTTAATTTAAAGTGAAGGCCATCTTAAATGTAACACTGGTCTTAACAATTGATTTTTCTACGGGGGATGGAATTGAAGATTGGAAATTACTTCCCTACTCTCCCGATCAGGTTAACTGGTTTTCCTGGCGAAGGTAGGCTTCAATAAATGGGTCGAGGTCGCCGTTGATGACATCGTCAACGGCTGTAGTTTCCACATTCGTGCGCAGGTCTTTTACCATCTGATAAGGGTGGAAGACATAATTACGAATTTGGTTCCCCCAAGCTGCCTCTACCATATCGCCACGGATTTGGGCAATTTCTTGAGCGCGTTGCTCTTGGGCAACGATCAGCAGCTTCGCCTTGAGAATGGCAAGGGCTTTCTCTTTATTTTGCAGTTGCGATCGCTCCTGAGTACAGCGCACGGCAATACCAGTAGGAATATGGACGATCCGCACGGCAGTTTCCACCTTGTTGACGTTTTGGCCCCCCTTACCCCCAGAACGGGAGGTACTAATTTCTAAATCTTTTTCGGGAATGTCGAGATCTACATCTTTATCAAGTACAGGCATCACTTCCACACCAGCAAAGCTAGTCTGCCGCTTACCGTTGGCATTAAAAGGAGAAATCCTCACCAGCCGGTGGGTTCCCTTCTCGGCTTTCAGATAACCATAGGCACGAGGACCGTCAATTTCCAAGGTAACCGACTTAATTCCAGCTTCATCCCCTTCCGAAAATTCTGTTAGATGCACTTTGTAACCGCGATTTTCTGCCCAACGGGTGTACATACGCATTAAAATCTCTGCCCAATCTTGAGCATCCGTACCCCCCGCACCTGCATTAATTGTCAGGACAGCACCTTGAGCGTCGTAGGGGCCGGAAAGCAACATTTCCAACTCCCAGCGATCTAGTTCGCGACCAAGCTGAGTTAAATTCGTTTCAGCTTCTGTCAAGAGAGCCTCGTCTGCTTCTACTTCAAGGAGTTCTAGAACCGCTTTAGCATCTTCCAAGCTGGCTTGCCACTGGTCGTACTTCTTGAGGTTAGATTTAAGGTCGTTGAGTTCTTGAAGAGTTTTTTGAGCCGAGGTCTGGTCTTCCCAAAAATCGGGTTGAGCCGCCTGTTGCTCCAAGTCTTCAATTTTGGCGGTGAGAGCCTCTATGTCAAAGATAGTCCTGGGTTTTACCCAGGCGCTCTGACAACGTTTCGACTTCCCGTTTAATCTCTAATACTTCCATCTTGGTTTTGAATGCTTAATTGATTTAGGAATTTTAATGGTTCCACTGTTTTTGATTCTAGCGAGTTGAACAGGGAACAGGGAACAGGGA
>DNXU01000405.1:4668-5553 GCA_003505715.1 Cyanobacteria bacterium UBA8803
ATAAGCGATCGCTACTTGAACTCCTGAACTCCTGAACTCCTCCATTCCTCTGTTCAATTTACCTATTGGTTCTAATCTCGGCTGTTGAGAGCAATGAGCAACCGCAAAATGAAGATGAACAAGTTGATGTAGGTCAAATACATCGACAGCGCTGCGGGCAGATACTGGTCATTGCGATAGGTACGGGGCAGGATGTAGAAATCGACTACTGCTGCACCGACAAACAGCAAGACGCCTATACCGGATATGGCCACTTCTAGCCAGGTCGGGGTGTAGATGCCAAAAAATGACAGGATTAGCTGACCGAATACTACGATACACAAGGCAATAATGCCCAGGTACACCGTTTGACTCAGTGCCATGCCGTCTCTATCTGAGAGGTTGGAACCAATTTGACGGGCGGCCACAAAGGTGATACCGCAACTGAGGGCAGCAATAGCAATGCCTTGAATGCCAACCCCTTGAGTTCCTAGGGCAACAAACACTAAGCCACTGAGAGTGTAACCGGACAAAAGGCTGTAGGTTGCCAAAAGGGGTAGTGCAACGCTGTTATTCCCTTTTTGGGCTACGCTGCTGGCGATGAAGAACAGAACAATTTCAGCAATTAGGGCTGCCACAAAGGTGGGCATGAATAGCCCTGGATTGCTCTGGATCACTCCTAGACCACCGTAGGTGCCTAGGGCGGTTAAGACCAGTCCACCTCCTACATAAGGAAGGGCGTTAGCAATGACATTAGGGCCAATTAGAGCTTGACCTTTAGCCTCGCGAATCGCTTGGCGGAAGTTACTGGTGTTGCTCATGAGACCTCCTGAAGGACTTTACCAAGTATTAATTACATCTATTTTGACCGAAATCTCAAGTTAGGGAGGAAGGATGAGGGAGGAA
>DNXU01000405.1:5789-5938 GCA_003505715.1 Cyanobacteria bacterium UBA8803
CCCTCATCCCTCATCCCTCTTGCGTATTTACGCGGATAGCCATAGCCCTGGAGGGTTAGATTTCCGTAAAACGACGATGGTTCAAGGGTTTCTCTTTCCACACAATAAGTTCAAGGTTGCTGGTTTAGGGACTTCCAAAAAATTAATTA
>DNXU01000405.1:5973-7325 GCA_003505715.1 Cyanobacteria bacterium UBA8803
ATTGAAACAGCGACTCGCCCCTACATTGGATAATTTTTTATTTCCAACTCCCTTAGAGCAAACCTCTTGAGGAGATAGGTTTTCACTGCGCTTGAGTTTTTTATCATGGCAACTCAGTCTACTGGTTTTAGAGGAATGGAACTTTTGATTGCTTACTATCGGCATCCTGCCGTCGAGGTTCGCAATCAGCTAGTACGCTTGCATACTGGGTTGGTAAAGAAGATTGCCTATAGAGTTAGCCAACAATGTGCTGAACCTTATGAGGATTTGGTGCAAATTGGCTACCTTGGTTTAATTCGTGCTATTGAGCGATTCGATCCTTATCAGGGTTGTGCTTTCAGTTCTTTTGCCGTACCTTTCATTCGGGGCGA
This sequence comes from Cyanobacteria bacterium UBA8803, assembly GCA_003505715.1. Lineage (GTDB taxonomy): Bacteria > Cyanobacteriota > Cyanobacteriia > Cyanobacteriales > Coleofasciculaceae > UBA8803. The sequence continues at coordinate 6,345 of DNXU01000405.1, forward strand.
GATGCTGCATTTTCTGCGGGATAAGGGTAGTGTGGTTAAAATTCCCCGCCGCTGGCAGGAACTTCAGCAAGAAGGGCAAAGGATCGGCAAACAATTGAGCGCCTCTCTGGGACGCCAGCCTAAAGATGCTGAGATTGCTCAAGCTCTACAGGTATCGCTACAAGAGTGGCAAGACAGTAAGCTAGCCGCTCAAAATCGTTTGCCCTTAAGTTTAGATGCGACTGTGACGCAGATACTAGATCGCCCCGTAACTTTGGGAGATACTCTACCTGATATTCGCCACCAAGCTTGGCAACATGGGGAAGAAGAACGACTACAGTTACAAGGAGCAATAAGTCAGCTAGAAGAGAAAACTCAGGCGGCTATTGAGTTCGTATTTTTCCGGGATCTCCCTCGTAAGGAAGCAGCCAAGCGGATTGGTGTTAGTCCTATGACCGTTACCCGACACTTGCAACGGGGCATTAGCGAGTTAGTATCCTTGTTGCAGCCTCAAGCGTCCGAACGTCTTGCCAGTTAGAACTTGTTGTAGCTCAAAATCGCTACAATCCTTGGTAGGTGATATTCGAGAAAAGTCATGCCTCATTTCTTATTAACTTGGCTCCTCACCGCCTTGGCATTGATGATTACTGCTTATTTCATACCAGGCATTTCTGTTACCAGTTTTGCAAATGCTATCGTTGCCGTAGTTGTGATGGGGTTAGTCAATGCAATTGTCAGACCAATTCTAGTGATGTTGACATTGCCTTTAACTATCCTCACCCTGGGTCTATTTCTCTTGGTAATTAATGCCATCTCCCTGTTGCTAGTAGCCTATCTCACTCCCGGTTTTGACGTAGCTGGTTTGGGGCCTGCCTTATTAGGCTCTATCGTACTGTCCTTAGTTTCTGGCATACTAAACAAATTGTTTCCCTAGTTAAGGTGGTTGTTGGTTGTTGGTTGTTGGTTGTTGGTTGTTGGTTGTTGGTTGTTGGTTGTTAGTTG
>DNXU01000405.1:7402-12611 GCA_003505715.1 Cyanobacteria bacterium UBA8803
CAAACCACAAATAACAAACCACAAATAACAAACCACAAACCACAAACAACAAACCACAAACCACAAATAACAAACCACAAACAACAAACAACAAACCACAAACAACAATATGATTAAAATCCTTCACCTGTCTGACATTCACCTAGGTAGTGGCTTCTCCCACGGGCGGATTAATCCTACGACTGGCCTAAATACACGATTGGATGATTTTGTCAATACTCTATCTCAATGTATTGACCGAGCTATTAACGAACCAGTAGATCTGGTTTTGTTCGGAGGCGATGCCTTTCCGGATGCCACACCGCCGCCTTATGTTCAAGAAGCCTTTGCAGCTCAGTTTCGGCGCTTGGTCGATGCTGAGATACCGACAGTTTTATTGGTGGGAAATCACGACCAGCATTCCCAAGGCAATGGGGGAGCTAGTTTATGCATCTATCGTACCTTAGGCGTGCCAGGATTTATTGTCGGCGATACCATCAACACGCACCGCATCCAAACCCGCAGCGGCCCGGTGCAGGTAATTACCCTGCCCTGGTTGACACGTTCCACTCTGCTGGCTCGTCCAGAAACGGAAGGTTTGGCACTGTCTGAGGTCAATCAATTGCTAACCTCACGCCTCGAACCGGTATTAGAAGCCGAAATTCGGCGTCTTGACCCCCAAGTACCGACGGTACTGTTAGCCCACTTAATGGCAGATCGCGCTAACTTAGGAGCCGAACGCTTCTTGGCTGTGGGTAAGGGCTTCACTATTCCCCTATCTATGCTGACACGACCCTACTTTGAGTACGTAGCACTAGGGCACGTCCACCGCCATCAAAATCTTAACCCGTCAAACAATCCCCCAGTTATCTACCCTGGCAGCATTGAACGGGTTGATTTTAGTGAAGAAAAGGAAGATAAAGGCTACGTGTTGGTTCAGTTGGAAAAAGGTCGCGCCGAGTGGGAGTTTTGCCCCTTGCCAGCGCGAGTATTTTGCACGATTGAAGTGAATGTTTGTCAAGCAGCTGACCCTCAAAGTAGCTTACTCAAGGCTATTGGTAAAAAGGAGATCGCAGACGCTGTAGTGCGGCTCATTTACAAGTTACGTTCCGAACAGTTGGACTTAATTGATAACGGGGCAATTCACCAAGCCTTGAGCAAAGCACACAGTTATACCATTCGTCCCGAACTAGTCAGCCAGCTAGCACGTCCTCGCTTACCAGAACTCGGTGCTGGCAGCAGTATCAACCCTATAGATGCACTGAAAACGTACTTGAACAATCGGCAAGATCTTAAGGACATTAGTGCAGAAATGATGGAAGCGGCACAAAATCTCTTAACTGGGTTTAGCGATCGTTGGTTAGAGCTAGAAGATGCTGAGGAGGATTCAGAAGAGGAGAAACAGGATTTAGGCCAACTGGCAGGGGGAAATACAGAGGCTCAACTACGTTTGCTTTAAACCGATATGTTTGTTGCCATAACATCAGAAAAAAGCGATCGCTATCCTCACCCAGAAAAAAGCGATCGCTTTGTATTGCGTGCCCTGCTATAAGCGCACAGCTAAAACACTTTTAGGGCTAGCCTTGAGTAGCTTCAACCTCAGCAACCATCAAGAGAGTCTTGAGTACTGAGTCGGGGTTTAAGCTCATGGAGTCAATTCCCAGCTCGACTAAGAACTTAGCAAACTCAGGATAGTCACTTGGAGCCTGACCGCAGATGCCGATCTTACGACCATTCTTCTTGGCTTTCTCGATCACCATCCGTACCATTTGCTTGACACCCTCGTTGCGCTCGTCAAAGATGTGAGCTACTAAGGCGGAGTCGCGGTCTAGACCTAGGGTCAACTGGGTTAGGTCGTTGGAACCAATGGAGAACCCGTCGAATACTTCGCTGAACTCATCGGCCAGGATGACGTTGCTGGGAATCTCGCACATCACATAGACCTGTAGGTCATTCTCACCCCGCTTCAGGCCGTGCTTCTCCATCTCGGCCAATACTCGACGACCTTCTTCAGGAGTGCGGCAGAAGGGAATCATCGGGATCACGTTCGTCAAACCCATTTCATCCCGTACCCGCTTGAGCGCTTTGCACTCTAGACCGTAAGCTTCCCGGTATTTCTCGTCATAGTAACGAGAGGCACCGCGCCAGCCAATCATCGGGTTTTCTTCATTCGGCTCAAACTGCTTACCGCCTAGCAGGTTGGCATATTCGTTACTCTTGAAGTCGGACATCCGCACGACTACGGGGTTGGGATAGAATGCGGCTGCAATCATGCCAATGCCGTGAGCCAACTTGTCTACGAAGAAGTCAGCCTTACGCTCGTAGAGGTAAGTCATCTTATAGATGTCCCGCTTGACTAAGGCATCGTCGAGTTCGTCGAAATGCAGCAATGCCAAGGGGTGAGCCTTGATGTGATTGGCAATGATGAACTCTAAGCGAGCCAAGCCAACGCCATCGCAAGGAAGTGCAGATAAGCCAAAGGCTTCTTCCGGGTTACCCACATTCATCAAGATCTTAGTGCGGGTGCGAGGCAAGTTATCCAGTTGCGTTTCTAGAATCTCAAAGGGCACCAGGCCAGAATACACCCGTCCTTCTTCCCCTTCAGAACAGGAAACAGTCACGTCTTGTCCGCTGGTTAACACTCCAGTTGCATTACCGCAGCCGACAATCGCTGGAATACCCATTTCACGGGCAATAATTGCCGCATGACAGGTGCGTCCGCCTTGGTTAGTGACGATCGCGCTCGCTTTCTTCATAATAGGTTCCCAGTCTGGATCGGTCTTGTTGGTTACCAAGACTTCACCAGCTTCAAACTCGTCGAGCTTGTGGACATCCAGAATCACTTTGGCTTTGCCTTGACCGATCATTTCGCCCACTGCACGACCGGTTACCAGTACTTCAGAAGTTCCCTTGAGCTGATAGTTCTTCAGAACGCTAGCTGACTTCTGGGATTGTACGGTTTCTGGGCGGGCTTGGACGATATACAGTTCGCCAGTGAGTCCGTCTTTGGCCCATTCAATGTCCATGGGGGAGTATTGACCCCGGACTCCAGAATAGTGGTCTTCAATAATACAAGCCCAACGCGCTAACAGGAGAATTTCCTCATCGTTAAGGGCGTATTTCTTCTGTTCCGACTCCGGCACTGACACGTTCTTCGTCAACTTCGTGCCACCGATGTCGTAAACCATCTTGATTTCTTTGCTGCCCAAGCGCTTCTCTAGAATCGGGCGGAACCCTTGTTTGAGGGTAGGCTTGAACACGAAGTATTCGTCGGGGTTGACGGCACCTTGAACGACGTTTTCCCCTAAACCGTAGGCAGCAGTCACTAAAGCCGCATTCTTGAAGCCGGTTTCGGTGTCGATAGAGAACATCACACCGGAGGAGGCTAAGTCAGAGCGCACCATTTTTTGCACGCCGACGGAAAGGGCGATGTTAAAGTGATCGAAGCCTTTGACGGTGCGGTAGGAAATTGCTCGGTCGGTAAAGATGGAGGCAAAGCAGCGATGGCAAGCCTCTAAAACATCTTGGACGCCGTAGACGTTTAAGTAAGTTTCCTGTTGGCCAGCAAAACTGGCATCCGGTAGGTCTTCTGCCGTAGCACTGGAACGGACGGCTACATCAACGGCTAGACTCTCTTGCTTGCACTGTTCTTGGTATTCAGGATCGAAGCGATCGCACAACTCCGCTGTATACCCATACCGTTCGCAGAGTTTAATGTAAGCATCCGCGATCGCATCTTGCAAATCCTGCGGGAAAGGTGTGTTGAGCAACAACGAGCGGGCTTGCTTACCCCGTATCCGCAAGTTGTTAACATCCTCAACATTTAGGTCAGAAAAAAGTTCCCGTAGCTTTTCTTCTAAGCCAGCACTTTTAATGAAGTAACGGTACGCATAAGCTGTGGTCGCAAAGCCTGTGGGCACCCTTACTCCCTTCGGTGTCAGTTGTCGGATCATTTCACCGAGGGAAGCATTTTTCCCACCTACTAACGGAATATCAGCAATGCCTACGTCTTCAAACCAAAGAACTAGAGCTTCTTCTTTGGAAACTTGGGGAGATGTTGCTTCAGTAGCTGCAACCATTAATTATTTCCTCCTAGTTCTGCTCTATAATTTCAGTTTAACTACCGCCAGTCTTAATCTTTGATTTCAGTAATATTTTCTTTAGGATTAATCCTTTTCTATGAAAAATTACCTTCGTATTTATTTACACAATTATCTTCAAGCTAGGCTTGCTATAATAGGTCTACAGCCTAACCTATCCCTTCTCTCAACCAAGCTTATTTTCGGTAACATTTAAGCTTGAATTTAACAATATATATGTTGTTTAAGTAATCTAATCTTTGCTAGTTAATTATCTTTAATAATAGCACTTTAAAAAAGTTTCTTTAATTATTTTATAAAAAATCTGTATTTATTGGCTAAATCTAGATATCTTTTCCCTTTTACGCCTAAAGGGGAAATAAGAAAATAAATATAGATAGAGGGCAAGAAAGCTTGTCCTTGTTTTGAGGAGAGAAATACCATCTCTTACCTATTATTTTACCACTTTTAACGTAGTGGGCGATGAAAGGCACAAACCAAGACGCATGAAAATTATTATTTCTTCTGCCTTCTGTCCTCTGCCTCTAATGTAAAATTATGTAAAGCAATCGGTATAGTTTTATATCATGATCTCCCGTCGCACTTTTCTGAGTATTCTCCTAAGTACGTTTCTCATCTGGTTTAACCTCATCCCAAGTGCCATTGCCCTCGGTGGTAAGCAGCCTCCTCTTAAGGAACCAGCACCGGAATTCACCCTGCCAACCAATACAGGTAATGGTGAGGTATCTCTCTCAGATTACCGGGGAAAGTGGGTAGTCCTGTATTTCTATCCCAAAGATTTCACATCCGGTTGTACCCTAGAAGCCCGTCGCTTTCAGCAAGACCTGCCTAAGTATATAGAGAGAAACGTGCAGATTTTAGGCGTGAGCGTTGACGATGTAGATTCCCACGCCGAATTTTGTGAATCAGAAGGGCTAAAATTTCCCCTATTAGCGGATACCGATGGTGCAGTGAGTAAAGCCTATGGTTCCTGGATGGGTTTCGTCTCCCTGCGCCACACCTATATTATTGACCCAGGCGGTATCTTGCAAGAAAAATTTTTGGGCGTAAACCCAGCGATTCACAGCACGGAGGTGCTGGCGCGTTTGGATGAGTTGCAATCACAATAAAGGTAATTGGTAATTGGTAAT
>DNXU01000501.1:0-226 GCA_003505715.1 Cyanobacteria bacterium UBA8803
GACTGTGATTTTGATTATTTTCTCCTTTTGGTATGTTCGCGCCGATTTTTCTAAACTTTGGTCACCGCGAACGGGTCAGTTATTAAGTGCGGTAGTTCGGGCAGCATTTGCACCGGATAGCAGTCAGATTAATCAATTATTTACTTTATCACAACAAACTCTGGCGATGTCGATTGTGGCGATGACTATTGCTGGTTTAGGGGGAATTTTCCTTTCCTTTCCTGCG
>DNXU01000501.1:277-11080 GCA_003505715.1 Cyanobacteria bacterium UBA8803
CGAATCTTCAATCTCAAATCCCTAATTGTTGTAGTATTGAGCAGGTTTGTGTTATTATTTGCCCGGGCAATTCCCGAACCAATTTGGGCATTAATCTTTCTATTTGTATTATTTCCGGGAATTTTACCGGGTGCGATCGCTCTTGGGTTACACAATTTGGGAATTTTGGGGCGATTGATGGCGGAAGTAACGGAAAATTTGGATCGGCGTCCGTTGCGATCGCTGACAGCTTTAGGAGCAACTGCGCCTAGTGTTTTCCTTTACGGCGTCTTACCTCGCACTCTACCCCGCTTTCTGGCTTATATTCTCTACCGCTGGGAAGTTTGCACCCGCGCCACGGTGATCGTCGGACTAGTTGGTGCTGGGGGATTAGGGCGGCTGTTAACGGAGCAATTGAGTAGTTTTGATTATCGGGGGCTGGTAACAACTTTGATAGTATTTATTAGCCTAACTTTTATAGTGGATTTGATTAGTGCTTCAGTGCGGCGGACATTAAGGTGATATTGGGCAAGGTTCGTAGTAAGCACTAAAGTGCTTGAAAATATAAGCATTCTCAGGCACTAAAGCGCCTAGTACAAACAATCACTCTCGATAAGCTTCCCTGTATATTAACTGACTGCAAATCCATCATATTGTCGCATAAAGTCGCGTTCTGCTGCAATTAATCTTTCTGCTGCTAAATCTACCCGTAGTTGGTCATCTCCCAACTTCAAATAAAATGGATCGTTAGTTATTGTCCAGCCATCTTTTTGCAAGGCTGACTTGGCAGAATCGTGGAAAATGTCTTTAGCAGACATGGTGAGTGATCTGATTCATCTCAACTCAACAAACATAATATTATAACATTTTTTGACAGCTAGACATTATAATTTGCCAGCTTTTCAACCACCGCCGGTTAAACACCGATAATATCTNNAGGGGCGGGTTTAGGGACAAATATTATAGACCCCGCAGATATGTCTTAAGTCGAAACCCGCCCTGGGACTGCGATAAGTTCCTCTACTTCAGCAGCTTTTTCAGTAAGATCTAGTTCCTGGTAGAGTTGCAGACTTTGGGTGAGGAATTGGTGAGCAGTTGCTGCGGCGTCAGGTTGGTTTTGTTGGGTGCGACGAAGGTAGATTTCACCTAGAAGTTTACAGGCAGCGGCTTGTAGTTGGTGGCGGTTGTAGTCTTGGAAAATTTGCAGGGATGCGCGGATGATAGCTTCGGCTTGGTCAAGGTTTTCAAGGGGGTAAACTTCTAGGTAGGCGCGGGACTGATCGAGACTTTCCTCTGCTCGATTGATGGTTTGACCGAGTTCGGCTAGGTAGGTTAAGCCAGTGTGGTAATAGTATTCAAATTGGGCAATTTGTTCGGCTAGGGATGGGTCATCGGTAGGTAATTGCTTGAGGCGTTCGGAGTAGAGTAAGCCGAGGGTAGTGTAGTCGTAGGCAAGGTTTTGTTTGTAGTCACCTGCTGTATTGATTTGGATGGCTTGATGGAGGTTTTGCTCGGCTTGGGTTAGTAAGTTGAGGGCAGCTGTTCTATCTGGGGTATTTTTTGCTAACAAGCGTTGGTTGTTAGCAATTGCCCTCAAACAGCGGGCTATAGATATATTCCGAGTTATCTTTTCGTATAAGTTACGGCTTTGTTGATAATATTCAATGGCTTGCTTGTGATTTCCCCAATCTTGATAAATTCTACCTAGCTGATAGTAGCCACGAGCGATATTGGCTTGGTCATCTAGTTGCTGGCGTATCGCTAAATCCTGTTGTGCGCATTCTACAGCTGGCTCGTATTTCCCCCATTCTCTATAGCAAGAAGCTAGCCAGTACCACAGCCAAGCTATATTCTCCTGTTTGCCTAATTCCTGGTTCAATTCGCGACTTTGTTGGTAGTGTGCGATCGCCTGTTCGTACTTTCCCCAAGCTTGATAAATTCTACCTAACTCCAAGTAGCCACGAGCGATATTGGCTTGGTCATCTAGTTGCTGGCGTATCGCTAAATCCTGTTGTGCGCACTCTACAGCTGGCTCGTATTTTCCCCATTCTCTATAGCAATCTGCTAGCCAGTACCACAAGCCAGCTACATCTTGCTGTTTGCCTAATTGCTGGTAGAGTTCGCGACTTTGTTGGTAGTGTGCGATCGCCTGTTCGTACTTTCCCCAAGCTTGATAAATATAACCTAACTGAAAGTGAGCATCAGCGATATTGGCTTGGTCATCTAGTTGCTGGCGTATGGCTAAATCCTGTTGTGCGCACTCTACAACTTGCTCGTATTTTCCCCATTCTCTATAACAATATGCTAGCCAGTACCACAGCCAAGCTATATTCTCCTGTTTGCCTAATTGCTGATATAGTCCGCGACTTTCTTGGTAGTGTGCGATCGCCTGTTCGTACTTTCCCCAAGCTTGATAAATTCTACCTAACTGAAAGTAGCCATCAGCGATATTGGCTTGGTCATCTAGTTGCTGGCGTATCGCTAAATCCTGTTGTGTGCATTCTACAGCTTGCTCGTATTTTCCCCATTCTCTATAGCAAGAAGCTAGCCAGAACCAGTGGTTAGCTACATCTTCCTGTTTGCCTAATTCCTGGTAGAGTTCGCGACTTTGTTGGTAGTGTGCGATCGCCTGTTCGTACTTTCCCCAAGCTTGATAAATTCCACCTAACTCCAAGTAGCCATCAGCGATATTGGCTTGGTCATCTAGTTGCTGGCGTATGGCTAAAACCTGTTGTGCGCACTCTACAGCTTGCTCGTATTTCCCCCATACTCTATAGCAAATAGCTAGCCAGAACCACTGGTTAGCTACATCTTCCTGTTTGTCTAATTCCTGGTATAGTTCGCGACTATGTTGGTGGTGTGCGATCGCCTGTTCGTACTTTCTCCAAGCTTGATAAATATAACCTAACTCAAAGTAGCCACCAGCGATATTGGCTTGGTCATCTAATTGCTGACGTATTGCTAAATCCTGTTGTGCGCACTCTACAGCTTGCTCGTATTTCCCCCATTTTCTATAGCAATCTGCTAGCCAGGACCACTGGTTAGCTACATCTTGCTGTTTGCCTAATTCCTGGTATAGTTCGCGACTATGTTGGTGGTGTGCGATCGCCTCTGCATATTTTCCCCAAGCTTGGTATACTCTAGCTATATTGTAGAGAATATTCGCTTCATATTTAGAACTTTTGATTTCCTTAACAATAGTCATCCCTTTCTGAAAGCATTCCAAGGCTTGCTCGTATTGGGCGTGCAAGCGATTGCAGTTACCCCAATCTGTCCAGAAGAGAAATAAGGCATTTTTCTCGGAGTACTCAGCCATTTTTGATTGGCAGTAGCAGTCATGAGCATTATTGTATTCTTCCTTCCCTACATAACACAGGGCTAATGCCCAATACACAAAAGCTCCGATACTGTTATCTTCCCGCTCGTTGATTTCATTAAAAAGAGCAATTGCCTTATCATAGTTATCTGTACGCAAGTAAGACATGGCCGTAACGAAAGTTAATGCTAGTTGACTTTCTCCATCACCCCTCTGACTCTGCTGCATTGTTTCTAGAGCAGGCGTCATTTCTGCGCCCAGTTCAGCCATCAAATCTTTAATCCCGCAAAACCACACCGGATGTAGCTGCTTGACAACTGTAATTACAGCACCCATTAATTCTGTGCCTGGTTCGTGACAAGCAATATAGAGAATAGCTAACTGTGCTTTTATCCGTGTCTCTTCCGCAAGATTAGAGTCAGCTGCTACTTCTTGCAGTCGAGTAATAACTTCACCTTTCTGATTAAAAACTTTAATTTGCCGCAGCTGCTTGAGCAGTTGTTTAAGGGCAGCATTTTCAAACTCTTCATCTAGACCTACATAGGTCAAAACCAACTTATCCAGTATGCGCGACCGAAATCTACTATTAACCTCAATTTCCGAAATAATCCGGCCTGCAAATAGCAAATCTGGCCAAACTGCTCCCGATTCCTGCTCCCCAATAGATGAATCATCACCTAAAACAGGCCACACTAAAATCGGCTGACTCGATGAACTATTTTTAAGTTTAATTTCCCCCTGCCCCAGGGTCGGTTGATAATCCTCTAAACTCCTAAAAAGCCGTTCTAAAAGTTTATTAAGTTGCTTGGGATTGTGGATACCCAAATAACCCAACGCCAGCAAAATCGGCTCCTGCCAACGGGCCTCATGTAAATGCTGGCGAATAATTTCTAGGATATCGCTCACATCATTATCCGCAATATACCGCGCCGCAAAATACTCCTCAAACGTCAGGTGCATAAAACTATAAACACCTGTACCACGTTCCACAAATAACCCCGTTGTCTCCCTTACCCGCCGCAAAAACTGCTCAACTGCTTGCGACACTATCTCCCCTGGACCCACTTCATCATGCAACTCTGCTAGCTTTTCCCCTAACTTTTCTTCTGCTTCTGCCTGCGTAATTAAACCGGAAGGTTTTTCTTCATGCATCCAGTAGGCTAAAGGTGCCAATAGTTCTACTACTTCACTTTCTTTAAGCACGAATTTCGCCGCATCCGGTAAATTCTTGCTCAATTGCCAATCTTCAATTAAAGTTTTCACAGCCAAGGCATAAAGTTCTACCCGTCGATTAGGCAAGCGGGAACCATTACGGTGAATCAATGCCAAAATCGTTAATAAAAGCGGGTTGCCTGTAAGACGCTTCACCCCCTCATTCTCCCGAATTGCCTCTAAAAGTTCCCGCGCCTCCTTCGCTGCCTCCCTCTGACAAAATTCCTCACTAGCGTCTAGTTTCTGCGCCCGTTCAATTGCCAGACACCAGCGATCTAAAAATCGCTCAACCTGCTCGCTGGTCATTTCAGCAATTGTAAAATGGGTAAAGCGATCGCTTAACTTCACCTCGCCATAGCCTGCAATCCGGCTAGTAATGACAAACTTGTTATCGGAGTAATCTGTCACAAACTCCTCAATTCGTTGGACAATTACCTGACGGTTCGCCTGATCGAACACCTCATCCAACCCATCTAGCAGGATCAGGCACTGACCATACCCCATCTTTTCACAAAGTAACTCGGTAATCCCCCTCTCAGCCTCCCACTGCTGATAAAATTCTCTCAAAAACTCCAGCAAACTCAAATCCGGTTGTTTGACCAATCTTTCCGCATAGTCAGCAATGCGAAACAAAACTGGTAAACGAGTTTTCCCCAACTCCTGTTCCGGTTCACCCGCTATTACCGTCTCCTTCTCATCCCGCACCGCCTTAGCAAAATGCAGCGTCAGATAATGCAGCAGCGTGGTCTTCCCCGCCCCCGGATCGCCCAAAATCACGCTATACTGGCTATCCTGCACTGCTTGAGCCAAATCCACCTTTTGAATTACCGTCTTGCTACTCGTAGCAGTCGGGATAAAATCCGGTATACTTGGCTCCAACGTCTCTAACTCCATGGCAGTGCGATCGCCCTTACGCCCAGACCGCCGACTAATGACAAATTCCAGTTCCTGGGAACGGCGATCTAAAGATTCCCGCACCTGCTGTTGGCGTTCTGCCATCAGGGATATATAAACCCGATCCAGAAAAATATCCACCTGACGCTGCACCTGCATCACGCCACTGATTTTGAGATAAGAATTCTGTGCAATCAGAGATTCTAAATAGGGATACAACAACGGATCGAGAGGCGGACGTGCTTGAAATGTTACCACCTGACCCCGCCAATCCCAAAAATCCGGGGCACGATGGCGAAACTCTTCTAAAAATTCTCGCTTATTGAGCCAAAAAATTAACACCAAATTTCGCCGAAATAGCTCATCCCTCCCTAAATTCAACTGTTTGAGTTCCCGCACAATCCGATGCTTCGGCAACTGCTCAATCCCATACGCCATCACTACTATAGGCTTTCTATCTACTGTAATTGTTTCTGTTGCCTTAGGGGATGGGGGGGAAACTGCTACCCCTTGGTTAACCGCATCCAAACTGTAGAGAAAATTAATTAGCGAATCCTCGCTATAGAAAAAATTCTTAAATTGAAACTCTTCCGAACTCAGAACTGACTTAAGCGTCTCAACCACGGGATGCTTCGGTCCACTTTCGGGTGCGATCGCAAAAATAATTTGCGTCCCCTTCGACATAGACAAGTTAATCACCAAATCATCCAACACATCCCGGTCAATTTGGCTCAAATAATCAGCAGATTCGTTCCCGTTAGTTGGCATAATTTCAGTAGTTCATGAGTAATTTGTAGGTTGGGTTCATAAATCCCGTCAGAGAATAAATCCCGCCAGGGAATTAATTCCCTGGCTAATAGCTCAAGTCCGTTAAAACGGACTAGTTTCATTGTATTTAGTCGGTTTCAACCGACTTAAGCTGTTAGCCCGGAAATTTATTTCCGGGCGGGATGTATACTTTCCGGAGGAATGTATACTTTTGCAAGAGATCTTTTGCAAGAGGATGTATACTTTTGCAAGAGATCTTTTGCAAGAGATATAAGGAGTGCATCAAATTAATCCTGAGAGTAATTAGCAGCTTGCCAGCGTTCCAAATCTTCAAGCAGAATCGGATTTACATCAAACCAAGGATTTTTACTGTTATCATAATAACCCAAGACAAACTTATTCTGTAAAAGCTCATCACAGATGACGAATTCACCTTTATTGGGCAAGCTATGGGTTTTAGTCGTCAAACGACCCGTTTGGTGAACGGTTGCCAATTCCGGAAAATGATAGTCGCTGATCGTATAAACTTGACGTTCTTCTTTAATCACTATTTCAGCCACTGCCCGATCAACATACATCAATTTTCTCCTTACAGCTACCTGGCAGGCAATACGAGCCAGTCGGATTAAATCCCGCATCACGCCACCGCTTTTTTCACAGAGTAACTCTAAAGCATCAGGGGTAAAGAGATCTTGAGGCTGGTAACCATATTTATCCTTTAATCGCTGTAAACGTTTTTCAATCACCTTCACCAGGGTATCTCGCCCGCCTCGGTTAGGAGTTGCGGTAGGGCACAAATTGCGATCGCACTCGAAGACAGCTAGATTCTTCAAATCCAGACATTCCTGAAACCTTTGCATCGGCTGGCGAAAGCTGGGCGAGTATCGTAGGGAAATGGGAATCGTATAGATCAGGTGGCACTCTAATTCAGTCAGCAGGGAACTAGAAAACATCTCTAAAGCAGTAAACTGATCGTGTCTGTCCAGACCATCTACAATTACAATTAACTTTTGTTTCCTGTCTTTTTCGGCTGCTTTGACGATCGCATTAACTCGGCTAATAGTTTCACTCAAAACTGGCCGAATATTTAGAGTCTTGGTCATTTCTTGGGTTAGGCCGCGTTTGAGTGTCATGCCCATCTTATTCAGAACTTCGGGCAAACTCAGACTTTCCACCGCATCTTTTTTATCCTGATAAATGACGGTTTTGAGGCTATCTTCTAAATCCTTCAGTAAACGTTCATCAGTTCTCGACCACCAACCCGGTTGAATAGCTTGGCGACAAATTTCTTGACCAATAAGTACCACCACCTCAGCATAACCAATATTGTAACGGTCAAGGGCTGTTGCCGTATCGATCCAAATTACCGTGTAACTGTTAGCAAGCTGATGTTGAACCCGCCGCAGTTCAGTTGTTTTGCCGCTGCCAGTGTGACCCGATAACAAGAACTTGGCCGGATCGTCTTCCATCTCTAGAGAATCAACTAAACTCTCGACGGGACTATCCGTGCGCTGAACGTAAAAATCCCGAATATCTTCAGCAGTAATGAGAGATTCCTCTGGTTTAAATAGCTGGTAAACAGGCTTCCAAAATTTGGTGTCACTCATCAGAAAAATTATCAATTACCAAAGTGATATTGCCGCTCATATCCCTATTGTGCCATCCTCGGAGTGAGGGATGAGGGATGAGGGCGGAGTATCGATATCAAGTTGGTGGAAGTTTGGGGTTTCATCACCCAACCTACGTGACGCGCTTAGCTGATCGCGAACTATTGGCAGCGTTGAGGGCGGGTGAGTTTTGTTATGTCCTTAACTCGCGGCAAATGGGAAAATCTAGCCTGCGCGTCCGCACGATGCAACTCCTCAAAGCGGAAAATTGTGCCTGTGCGGCTATTGATATGACTAGAATTGGTAGTAAAGATGTCACCCCAGACCAATGGTATAAGGGGTTAACTTCGGAATTAGAACGAGCGTTGCGGCTGTTGGGGAAGATTGATAAAAATTGGTGGCAGCAGCAAGAGGGACTTTCTGCTGTGCAGCGCTTGAGTCGGTTTATTGAAGATATCCTCCTAGTGCAAGTTCCGGGGGATAAAATTATCATCTTTCTTGATGAAATTGATAGCATTCTCAGCTTAGATTTTGAGATTGATGATTTTTTTGCCCTAATTCGCTGTTGCTATAACCAGCGTTCGGAAAATTCAGCTTACCAGCGCCTCACCTTTGCCCTATTTGGGGTGGCGACTCCTGTAGATTTGATGCGGGATAAAACTCGCACGCCCTTTAATATTGGTTGCGCTATTGAATTGACAGGTTTTAGCTATGCTGAGGCTCAACCCTTAGTTGCAGGTTTAGAGGGGAAAAGCGATAACCCGCAAGCGGTATTGCAAGAAATATTGTACTGGACGGCAGGACAACCGTTTCTGACTCAAAAACTTTGCCAACTTATGGTTAGTTCTAAGTTACCCTTGACCCCTGGTAGGGAAGCAGCAACGGTTGCAGAATTGGTCAGGTTACACTTAATTGAGAGTTGGGAAGCTACCGATGAGCCAGTGCATCTGCGGACTATTCGCGATCGCCTTATCAAAAACGAGCAAAGAGCAGGTGGTTTGCTGCGGCTGTATCAGAGTATTTTACAACAGGGGACTGTGGCAGCTGATGATAGTCCGGCTCAAAGGGAGTTATGTCTGTCGGGGTTGGTAGTCAGGCATCATGCCCAGTTGCAAGTTTACAACCCGATCTATAAAGTAGTGTTTAATCGGGATTGGGTAGAGCGGCAATTAGCCCAGCTTCGTCCTTACCATCAGGCTTTGGTAACTTGGGAAGTCTCCCACTATGAAGATACCTCTCGATTGTTGCGCGGGCAAACCTTACAGGAAGCCTTAGCCTGGGCTACCGATAAAGCTTTACCCCCTCTGGATTATAAATTTCTCAATGCGTCTCAAGAATTAGAACGGCAAGAAAGCCAAATTAAGTTGAAAGCAAAACGGGCTAAGGATGCTGAAGCCAGACTCGCTCAACATAAAAAAATTGCTAGACAACAAAGGTACTTCCTTATGGCAGTGAGTGGGGCGTTATTGATTTCTCTAATATCAGGCGTCACCACTTTTTTCCAATACCGACAAGCCAAGAAAAGCGAAATCCAAGCTATTATTACTTCTGCCAAAGCCCTGTTTGCCTCAAATCAAAAGTTAGACGCCCTCATTGCCGCTATTCGGGCTAAGCAACGCCTCAAAAAATTAGGGAATGTAGATGAAGAAACTAGAATTCAGGCGATCGAGGTATTGCAACAAGCTGTCGATGGCGTGCAAGAGTACAACCGCTTATCGGGACACAGCGATGTCGTTTGGGCGGTTGATTTTAGTTCGGACGGTCAGATAATTGCTACTGGGAGTCGAGATAAAACTGTTAAACTTTGGCACAAAAACGGTAGTTTGATCAGAACCCTGAGAGGACATAGCGCTACCGTAGCTGGAGTAGCGTTTAGTCCTGACGGTAAGACGATCGCCTCCGCTAGTGGGGACGCAACTGTGAAACTCTGGAGGTTAGATGGTACTTTAGTGGCTACTCTAAAGGGGCATAGTGCTGGAGTTATTGGCGTTGATTTTAGTCCTGACGGTGAGACCATTGTGACTGGGAGTCGGGATAATACGGTTAAGGTGTGGCGGCGAGATGGGACTTTAGTAAGGACTCTCAAAGGACATAGCGCTACCGTGGTGCGAGTGGCGTTTAGTCCTGATGGGGATGCGATCGCTTCTGCCTCGGATGACAAGACAGTTAAACTGTGGCAGCCAGACGGAACTTTGTTAAATACCTTGCGAGGACACCAAGATGAGGTTTACGGGGTGGCGTTTAGTCCCGATGGCAATACTATTGCCTCAGCGTCTGATGATAAAACTGTTAAACTGTGGCACCAGGATGGCAGGTTATTAACTACCCTATCCGGACATCAGGATGAGGTATACGGCGTTGCCTTTAGTCCGGATGGGAAAACTATTGCAACGGGTAGTCGGGATAAAACCGTTAAACTTTGGCGAGTGGATGGGACACTGCTAACTACTCTCACCGGACATAACGGCGAGATTTGGCAAGTTGCGTTTAGTCCCGATGGTCAGACTATCGCATCGGCCAGTAATGATAGTACCGTTAAACTGTGGAGACCTGAAAGTAATTGGCTGAAAATCCTGAACGGTCATAGTGCCACGGTGATGGATGTTGAAGTGAGTCCTGATGGTGAGGCGATCGCTTCTGGGAGTGGGGATAACACGGTCAAACTGTGGCGGCGAGATGGTACTCTGGTCAGAACCTTCTCCGGACATACTGGTGAGGTGAAGGGAGTTGCTATTAGTCCGGATGGGAAAGCGATCGCTTCGGCGTCTGACGATAAAACTATCAGACTGTGGCAACCCAATGGTAGTTTGATTACTATTCTTTCAGGTCATAGCAGTGGAGTTAATAGCGTTGATTTCAGTCGAGATGGTAAGATGCTTGCCTCAGCCAGCGTGGACAATACGATAATTTTGTGGAATTTAGACCGGGCTTTAAATCCAGATGCCTTGTTAGTTGAGGCTCGTAATTGGGCGCGGGATTATTTGCAGAATAATGACTAATATTAGAACACCCATAATATCTGTAGGG
>DNXU01000501.1:11114-23088 GCA_003505715.1 Cyanobacteria bacterium UBA8803
CTTAAGTCAAAACCCGCCCTGCGGCAGGTTTTATTATGGGTAATTTCCCAGACATCATATTATTCCCTGGCGGGATTTGATACTTTTGCAAGAGACGTTCATGAGCGTACCGCTCACACTCCAGGATGAAAAGAGACTTTCAAAACAGGTCTAATGTTGACGTAAAATAAGGCCAGCTATTGCTGGGCTAATGAGCTGCCACTCACAATAAAGAGATAAAAATCCCCCTTCCCATTCATCCCTCATCCCTCATCCTTTGGAGGATGCCAGCCAGCACTAGTCCACTGTCGTCTAACGGTAACAGCAATTTTATTATTAAGTTGTAGTGCCTTGACTGTTGCACGACCACAGTCTGTAAGTCCCCTAATTTCTGTACCGTCTTCACTCCAAGTAAAATGTTGCGACCATTGCTGAGTGCGTGGATTAAACAATTTAACGCACTCTTGGCTCATAGGATCGGAAGCATAAGTTTGGGTGCCTTTGTAATTATTACACAGACTGCAAGCAAGCCATAGATTTTCTTCATCATCAGTACCACCCGCAGCTTTGGGGATAATATGGTCAATCTCCAATATTCCCAAAACATACTTTTGTAAACTCTGGCAATAGCCACAACGATTTCCAGATTGAGTACGAACTCTGTCCCGAAGCTCATCAGAAATAGCCATTTAGGTTATGCCCTTAAAGGTTCGATTAAGCCGCGCCGTACTGCCTCGTTTAATGCTTGAGCTTGTTGCAGCAATCTGTCTTCATAGATATGGATTAATGCTTGTAATTCTGAACTCTCAGTTTGAGTAATTATTCCTGATTGTTGGCGATCGAGTAACTCACTCAACCTTTGCTCTTGGACAGGGCGCAGTCTAAGTTGAGTTAGAGCCATTACTTCTGAGTCAGATAAATTAGATACGGGTTTAGTCGTGGGCGAGAGTAAAATCTCCAGCGTTTCTACTAAAATATCCGCTACATCACGCCGATGCTGTTGCGCTATGATTTCAGCTTGGCGATAGACTTCATCAGGTACATTCAGGGTAATTTGGGTACTCATACTTGATCGAAATTCTATAAACACCTTTCGTAGTAACCAATGATAGTGGTTGGCAATACAGCATTTTGAGGCACGCTTCGTGCCTACTACAACCATCAACAGTGGAACCGGACATGATATAATATCCCTCCAGTTTACTCACTTTTTGATTGTAGGATGTGTTAGCGTAGCATAACGCATCATGTATATTATTCTGACTGCCCAATTAAAGTAATTTTGATCAGCTCGCCTCGCCAATTAGAGTAAATGCGGCCCAATCTCTGGGATCGGGATGCTGTTTGATGGTGGTTAACATGGCTTGGCGCAAGGCTTGGGCTTTGTCAGGATTTTGCTGGGTTTGGCGATAAAATTCAGTCATCAATGATGCCGTAGGAGCATCGGGAATTGACCTGCAACTGCCCAAACCCTTGTTGCAACAGTCGATCTGCTTCCGCTTTCCGCTCATCCGGTGTCTGTGCCAAAACCTGAGACTCTCGAATGAACCTCTCATCTCCCCCCTTTCCTCCACCCAGCAACCCCCTAGTAAATCCGAAATCAATATTCAGAATCACCACAATCAGGAAACTGACAACAGCGATAATGCCAAATCTAGGGAGACGCATGGCTGATAGGAGGATAGAACAGACTCATTCACAAGCAATATACCTGTTACCCTCCGGCACTTATGCAATTTTTTACTCAATTTTTAACAATTGGATGCTCATTAATGAGATTCTGATACTAACGGACTCCCCAATTAAAGTTAATGCCGCCCAATCAAGCGGATCTGGATACCGTTCCTTAGTTTTCAACCCGGTGCATCACAACCGTTTAAGAATTTCCTCATCTTCAGACAGGGGAGTACATTAACTCAGAGCATATCCCGTATAAGGGCGGACATCAGGCGGTTGAAATCCCAAAACAATCTTATCTTTCGGAATTCCCGCCTCGACTAGCTCATTGGTAATCCCATCCTCAATGCCATCCCGTTGAATCCATATCTTATCATTAATAATTTGGACGTGAGTTATACAGCCATGGACTCGCCGTTTTTGCTGCCAACCCACATCAAACAGTAGAAAATGATTGCGATCGCGATCTATAATTAAATGCTGGTCAATCTCTCCGAAAGAGTAGGGGATTTCCACATACTTTCGTAAAATAGCCTCGATTGTTTGCCGATAAAATTCTAAATTATCCATCTTAAAATCTCCGCTGTGCCAGAATCAAAAATCAACAAATTTATGTGATTAATTTCAACCATTAATTGTGGTAACTCTTCTGAAAAAAAATCTAAAAACACATTTCCTGGAATGGCTAAGTACAACAACCTATCCGAGTTCTGCCGCTCCAAAATTTGTGAATACATGATGTATTGACCTAGCGCCTGCTCCAAATCTTGCACGGGTGATGAGCCGATAAAGCTTTTCACCTCCACGGCAATTCGCTTACCTTCTTTCTCTGCTGCTAACAACTTCTCTGCTCCCAAATCTACATAAGCCAAGCGTCCTCCTATCTTCAATGTTAATGGATCGTTCGTAATTGTCCAACCATCTTTTTCCAGAGCCATTCTTACTGTATTGTGATAAATGTCTTTAGCCACCTTCAGAGTACCTCATCCAAAATTACCCGAATCGGACACACATCCTTTGATACAAAATTACCTCATTATCAATATAGATTTAACCCATCTTTAGGATGTTTTAATCGCCCTTTTTATTTTTTTGCTGCGTCGTTTTTCAGCAATTTTTTTACCAACCTCTATTTCTGCAAAATCCACCTGCATGACAGCCGTTTTAAACTCCACGCCCAAAGCGGCATTTTTATCAAATTCTGGAATCACTTCCTCGATCGCTTCCCTTACCCTTGAGCAATTCCGTTCTGAAACTCTCTGATTGCTTGAACGTGGTTGGACATTTTAATGCAGCGAGTAAGTAAGGCAATGTCGAGTGCAGGGAGTAGTTCAGAACATCTAATCTGTTCGTATCCTTGCTGTTGTAGAGCATACAGAGAAAGTTTACCTTTTTCCCAAAACCAGACTTCAGGAATTCTGAGGCGTTGGTATGCTTCTAGTTTATCGATACCACCGCTAGTAATAACTATTTCAATGGCTAAGTCCGGCTGTTTCCGGTCAGTACCTAGTTCGTAAGACTTGTCTGCTTCCCGTCTGACTTTACCTACTTCACTTTCTAAGGTTAAAGACTCTGTGGGAGTAAAATCAATTTCCACAGCCATCATATAAGCTTCTACCAAAGCGCCGATACCTCCTTTAGTAGTTTCATGTTTTCTCCCAGGCATTTTCTGAATCTCTAGCACCCCATCTAAAAATGACAGCCGCACACCTGGAACATCTAACATGGGTTCTAATATCTTAAACTGCTCCCAAGTTAATCCTGGAAATAACAGCGGCTCATCTAATCTCTCTTTTACTGTTGTTGCCATGGGTAAGTTCCCTCCCCTTTACTCACTCTTTGATTGTAGGCTACATTAGCGCAGCTTAATATCATGTTCGGTAGTATCTTGCCTTGTATAAAAAGGTTCGTAGTAACCCATAAGAGTGGTTAAGAATAGAGCATTGTCAACCACTCTTATGGGTTACTACAAACAATATCGACGCCACCGGACACGATATAACACACCCTGTCTCACTTTCCAGGTGCTTGTCACTCCGTCAGTCCGGATCGGCTTGTAGAAGTTCTGTATCAAGTATTTGAAGTCCTATGTAGCGAGAGAACTCTTGAGGACTGGGTGGCATCCCTGACGCGGCATTTTGTAACAAAATTCAGAACTTCTACTAATGAAACGCTTTCTTCGCAAGGCATTTGCCCATCTACCCCCGAGCAATCGCAGCTCTCACCGACGCACTTATCCCTTGGCTGCTGAAGCACCATCCTCTACAAAAGCGAATCGCCAAAGGCATCGTTTGCAGCGATATTCCCTAGTATTGCTGATGCTGCTCTGTTGCGCTGCTCCCATTGGCTTAAATGCTAGCTTAACTTTAGCTCAGACGGATTCAGCTGCACCAGAAGCACCTGCTCCGGAAGTTTCTCCTTCAACTGAGACTTACCGGGAAGATGCTATTGATGAGCGGAAGGAAAAATCGATCCGAGATTTTGATCCGCCTAGTCCACCTGCTAAAGGCCCTTTGGTTAAAGCGGCTCCTAAAGGTGACCCCTACGTTTTAGAATTCAACCGTAGCCCGGTTGTTGGCTCTCGCTTCAGTTTGCGAGGTATTTATGATGAATCGCGGCTGGGGTTTACCCGTCCCCGCGAATGGAAGATCAAATCGGTTAAAGCCCTGATCCGCTATCGGCACTCCCCCGCTCTCTATGCTACGCGCTCTAATCTAACTGTAATGATTAATGGTGCGAGCATCGGCAGCATTCCCCTTAACCGTAAACAGGATGAGATTGGGACGGCAGTGTTTGATGTGCCTCTATCACAACTACAGAATTACAACCAAGTGGTAATTGCGGCACTGCAAAATAACTCTCCCACTTGTACCCAAGACCCCTACGACCCTTCACTGTGGACGGAAATTCTGCCAGATTCCAAAATTACGTTTGACTACGAACCCCAACCGATCGCTCTCGACTTCAATCGCTATCCTTATCCTATCTTTGATGAACTTAGCTTAGAACCTAATCAAATTGCTTATCTGCTGCCAGACAAAATCGATCAAACCTGGTTAATGGCAACGAATCGTTTCCAAGCGTCTATCGGCAGGCTGGCAGATTATCGCCGTTTGAATACCCGCGTGGTTAAGACAGTAAAGGATGTCGATTTAACTGAGCGGTTGGTGGTGGTGGGTACTCCAGCACAGCAGAGCGAGCTGAAGTCGTTGAAGCTGCCACTGCCCCTGAAGGATAATCAAATTCTGGATGAGAACCAGAAACCTCTGCCGCCCAATGTTGGGGTACTGATGCTGACGACTACTCCAAATAATACAGCAGCAGTGCTAGTGGCAACGGGTAATGGGTCGGAAGGGGTTGCTAAAGCTGTACAGTTTTTGGTGCAGTCCAAGGATCAAAAAATCGGTACGGGTCAAAGCATTTTAGTGAAAACCCTCGAAGCGGTGCCTACCCCATCTGTCCGAGAATGGCCGGGGTTTTTGCCCCTAGCTGAGTCCTTTAAATTGAGCGAGCTTAAGGATCGTAACAGCCAGCCTTTTAAGGATGTCTCAGTGCGGGGTTCTGACTCTCCCCCGATCGAATTTGAGTTCCGAGCTTTGCCTGACGATCAGTTCGGGCAGGGGAACTCAATGACTATGGTTTACAGCTATGGCCCACAAATTAATGCCAAAACGTCTCTAGTAGAAGTGAAGCTAGATGATGTGGCGCTGATTGGGAAACGGCTCACTTCTATTAATGGCGGTAAAAATGAAACGCTGAAAATTGAGCTGCCAGCGGATCGGATCAAACCTACCTCTAAAATTCAGGTCGATTTCCGCCTTGATGCGCGGGAGCGCCGTTCTTGTAGCAAGGTTACAGATCAACAACTCTGGGGAACTCTGCACAGCGATACTAGTTTTAAACTCAACCGTAATAATGCCGCTCAAGTCCCCGATCTGAAACTGCTCCAGTACGGTTTCCCCTTCGCTGCTCCCCAGGATTTATCGAATATGGCGATCGTCCTGCCGAAGACGCCTTCACCCGAAGATGTGATGACTGCTCTTGAGTTTAGTGCTAGATTGGGACGGCTGAGCAAAGCTACCTCTGTCCAGTTAGCGGTTTATACCGTTGACTCCTTGCCCCAAGATCTGCGAGAGAAACACCATCTCGTGGGAGTGGGAACTCAAAAGAACTTTCCCTTCCCAGAGGTTTTCTCTGGGGGTGGCTTTGAACTGAGAGACTCTCTGACGCGCCAGTGGAACCAAAGTCAGATTAGAACTTTGCCTGATAACGATGGCGTTGTTAAGGAAATTATCTCTCCGTGGAATAAAGAACGGGTGCTATTAGCTCTTTCCGGGCAAACAGAAAAAGGTTTAGAGCAAGTCCAAGACTTGTTACGCCAAGACCCCTTATTCTTCCAAATTCAGGGAGATACTGTGCTGATTTCTACCAACTCGGCGAATAATGATAATTACAATCCTAATGCCTACAATCTTGACTTTTTACAGCAAGAAACTAAGCGTCCGTTAGAGAAAAAGCCCCTACCCAATCGACTGTTCCGCTTCCTGTCAGCAAGTTGGTTCATGTTAGGCCCAGCGATGGTGGCAGCTACCCTACTTCTTTACGGCATCATTCAGCTTTATCTCAAGCGGGTTGCGGGTCAGGAGAAATAACTTGCTCTACTGCCCTATGTAAATTAGGGCACCCCACACCCCTTAGCTTAAGACAATCAACAACCAATCAGAAATGACGAGTCCATCCTCAAGAGTTAAGTCGAAGCAACGCTTTTGGATTTCGCCAGAAAAGCGCGAACAGCTAACCATTTGGTTGGTGGATCGCATGCCTCAAACCTTTGATCAGATTTTGCGGTGGCTGAGTAATAATCAGCTACTGCTGCTTATTTTTTCGCTGGTCTTGTTATTGCGGCCTCTGGTCATCACCCGTCCTGCGATTTGGCAGCAGGGGATAGTCGCTGCTGTCCTGATCGTAGTGGGTCGTCTTGTCCTCCAGATGGAGGGTCAAAAGCCTAGTAAGAAAACGAGCGAGTACCTGCACCTTTTTTTGGTTTTACTGAGTCTGCTCACCACGGCTCGCTATCTGTATTACCGCGTCAGTTACACGCTCAATTTGGATGATTGGCTGAATGGGATATTCAGTTTACTGTTGTTTGTTGCAGAACTTTATGCCATTCTCACCCTCGTCCTGGCTTACTTCCAAACTCTGAAAATTAAAGACCGCGAATCGGTTGACCTTTCACTGTACCCTGAAGCAAGTTGGCCTAAAGTTGATATCTATATTCCCACCTATAACGAAGATGTAGAAATTGTTCGCAAGACGACCTTAGCTGCTCTAGCTATTGACTATCCGGCGGACAAGAAACACATTTATGTCTTGGATGATGGGAGGGCGGAAAAATATAAAGCCCGTCGAGTTGAGTTGCGCCAAATGTGCGAAGAACTGGGCGCAACTATGTTGACTCGGGACAATAACGACCACGCCAAAGCCGGGAATATTAATACTGCTTTTCGCCGCACCGATGGCGAGTTGGTGCTAATTCTCGACTGCGACCACATGCCTGTCAAGCACTTTCTGAAGCACACCGTCGGCTTCTTTTTCGATCCTCAGGTGGCTTTCGTGCAGACGCCTCACTGGTTCTACAACCCAGACCCCTTTGAGCGCAATCTGCTCACGAAGGGCAAGATCCCGGTGGGCAACGAACTGTTTTATAAGGTGCTGCAAAAGGGTAATGATTTTTGGAATGCGGCGTTCTTCTGCGGTTCGGCAGCAGTAATTCGTAAAGAGTATGCGCTGCAAATTGGGGGAATTGCTACAGAAACGGTGACTGAAGACTGCCACACGGCGTTCCGGTTGCATTCTCTAGGGTATAAGTCCTACTACTACGACAAGATTATGGTAGCAGGTCTGGCACCGGAGAAGTTTTCTTCCTATGTCGGTCAGCAAGTCCGCTGGGCTAGGGGAATGGCCCAGATTCTGCGCCTGGAAAATCCACTGATTAACCCGAAGCTGAATTTGACTATTCCTCAGCGGCTTTGCTATTTCAGCGCGACATCGCACTTTTTCTACGGCTATCCCCGATTGATGTATGCGATCGCACCTCCCCTATTTATGCTCTTCGGTATTAACTCGGTTAAGGGTTTGGGGTTAGAAACCCTGTTCTACGCACTGCCTCATATTATTCTGTCGATGCAGAGCAATCACATTCCTTACAAGCATGTGCGTTTTTCCTTCTGGAACGAGATTTTTGAATTTGCGATGTCTTTCCAGGCAGGAATTGTCACGCTATTAGCTGTCATTAACCCGAAACTCGGTTCGTTTAACGTGACGGACAAGGGACTGACTGTCACCAAGCGCAGTTTTGACTTTGATTCGGTGCGGTATCTGGTGATCGTCAGCGCGATCGCAGCGGCGTCCTTAATTGCTGTCCCGTTTTGGCTAATCCTCAGTCCGGAAGATACCCAAGCGGTTCTGATTAATGCCCTGTGGTGTATTTTTAACTTGTTCTTGCTCTTGGCAGCTTGTTTGGTGGCTTTTGAGCAACCCCAACTACGGAAATCGCACCGCCTGCCGAGGAAGTTAACCGCCATCGTTCATAGTGGGGGTAAAAGTTGGACGGGCCAAACCCTCGATGTCAGCGAAACGGGCGTCCAAATTCTCTTGGATGAATGGCCCAATATCCCCGATGAAATTAAAGTCGAACTAGTGGGAGACTATGGCGCACGGGCACTACTCACCGGGCGCGTGTTGCGGGCGATCGCTACAACCAAACTCCAAGCCAAACTGTTTATTGATTTTGTCGATCTCACCCGTACCCAAATCGACGACCTGACCTTGGTGATCTATTCGGATGTGAAGGAATGGTATTCTCAAACTCGGGTTGAGGAAGACAATCCCCTCGAATCTCTCAAGTTCATCGTCACCAGTCTGAAACGGGTCTTCGTGGAATTCCAACCTGCGATCGCGGAGAAGATGGGCATCAGAAGCGCTGTACGCAAACAAGTTCAGGCTGTAGCGCAGCTTTACTGGGACGGATGGGAAGGCCATTCCTATACAGCGAATGTCGTCGAAATCGGCACTCAAGATTTAAGGCTGGAATTCGATGATTTCCAAATTGTGAATCTGAACATCATGCAGCAGACGCGACCGATAATCGGTTTACTGGTGAGTCAAGATTTTTTTGACCCCCAACCTCAGAGTTTATTAGGGCAGGTGGAAACGGTAGCAGAGCTTACTAATGCCTCGGGCAACCAAATTTCCATGGAATTAAGTTTTCCAGAGTCATTAAAACGCCAGCAGAAAGCCAAAATTCAACGGCTTCTGACTACTTTGAGCGGATCTTAAATAGGGCATAGTAAACAGCTTCTCTTAGTAGGGTGCGTTATGCTGTGCTAACGCACCCTTACCACTGCAATTTTAAACTCCTAAACCTCTGTATTTTTTATTGAATTAGATGCATCTTTCCTGTTGCTCTGCATTTAGAAACATCTTTCCTTGTATAAAAATGTTCGTAGTAACCACTTCAGCGGTTACTACAAACAATATCGACCCAACCGGACAAGATATTATTTATTCTCCGAATAAATAATATCTAAAACCTCATAAGATCTTCATATATTTTTATGACCCTTTATAAGCTCTTCACCTTTGTTATAATAAAATTCTGATAAGATAATGGATGGCAGGTAAAATAGTGTGTTCATCTACTTCTCGACTAAGATTTTTTAGCTTCCAGAGGATGCATTACTGTTGTTGAGTTTTACAAAAACTCTTGACTTCGAGACACTTCAGCGCTATAAGCGTGACTATTCAAACCTCCACAGGGCTGTTACTGCTAGCTTTAAGGCTTAAGAATTTTCGTCTTGTTGGCGTAAAAGAGGCTGATTATCTAGGCAGAAATAACATAGTCACGCCTTGAGCAAAAGGCGTGGCCTGTTTATAAGTATCAATTAGAGGGATGCAGCTACTTCCTGCTTGAGATCCAACTCGATTAGTGGAACGTGTTGCCGAGCAGGGATTACTCATGAAAACAAGATTCAATCTGTTTGAATCCTTGTTCATTGCTGCGACTCTGAGTTTTTTCGGCTGGACAGCATCGAGATCCTGGCACCGCCGATGCTCTGGCAAGTAGAAGGGCGATTAACTGCCTGTCCCTTGTAAAACGAGAGTCAACAAGTATAGTTTCGACGATTGGATGAAACCCAGGTAGATATAAATGAACACCATTTCTATGGCTAGCTACAGATCTTCCCAAAGGCTCAACCCGCTCTCGTTATTAGCACAATTATCTAGTCGTCAGGCTAATGGCTGTTTGCAAATATCGAGCGGCTCTGTTTCTTGGTCTGTGTATTTAGAACAGGGCAAACTAATTTATGCCTCAGATTCAACAGACCCCTTCGAGCGACTCGATCGCCATTTGCGCCAGCTTTCTCGCCAAATTCCTACCCTGGTTAGCGCCGTTCGGGTTCAGGTTCGCCTGCTATTTGAATCTGATTTAGAGAATCAGTCCAGTCCAACTCCCGATTACCGAGCTATTTGCTGGTTAGTCGAGCAACAGTATCTTAGCCCAGTTCAGGCTGCAACTCTCATCGAAGAATTGGCAGAAGAAGTAATTCGCTCGCTGCTTGCTCTCAGAGAAGGAGCCCATCAGTTAATTCCTCAAGACCAATTTGGGGAACTGCCTAAGTTTTGTCGAATTGAACTGCGAACCCTAGTGGAACGCTGTCACGAACAGCTGCGACGCCAACAACCTGCACCATCCACCCCTGCAACTCCTCAGACTCAACCGGATGCTTCAGCTCAAAATGGCGATCGCACCAACAAACTAGAGTTACTCCAAAAAAGCACCCCAGCTCCTCAGCCAGCTTCAGTGAGCAATAAGGCCAATCCTGCTGCTCCCACCTCAACCAACAACAAGAAAAAAGTTACCTACACCATTGCTTGTATCGATGATAGCGCCACCGTTTTGAATGCGATTAACTCCTTTTTAGATGATAAGAGCTTCTCTGTGGTCATGATTAACGACCCCGTCAGGGCATTAATGCAAGTCGTCCGGATCAAGCCTGACTTAATTCTGTTGGATGTGGAAATGCCCAACTTAGATGGCTACGAGCTATGTTCGCTCTTGCGGAAGCACTCACTTTTCAAGAATACCCCGATCATCATGGTGACGGGACATACAGGTTTTCTAGACCGAGCCAAAGCTAAGTTAGTCCGGGCATCGGGCTACTTAACCAAGCCATTTAACCAATCTGAATTACTCAAGATAGTGTTTAAGCACTTATCGTAATTCAGCAGTAATAAATCAGACAAATTTATTAAAAAATAAGGCGAATTAGCAATGAGTACAACGTTGATGGGCACGATTTTAATTGTAGAAGATACCCTCTCTGAATTGGAATTGATGAGCCATTATCTGAGAGAAAGTGGCTACAACGTCATCAATGCCATTGGTGCCAAAGAAGCGCTCAATAAAGTATTAGAGCAAAAACCAGACGTGATCATTACCGATGTAGTCATGCCGGGAATGAGTGGCTTTGAATTGTGCCGCCGTCTCAAGACGCATCCCGTTACCGAAAAGATACCCATTGTCATTTGTTCGTCGAAGAACCAGGAAATCGACCGCCTCTGGGGCATGAAACAAGGAGCAGACGCCTATCTAACCAAACCTTTTACCCGCGAACAAATTCTGCGAGCCGTTAAATCGGTGGCTGTGTAATTGTTGTTGGTTGTTGGTTGTTGGTTGGGTGAGAACGGCAATTGCCAATTACCCATTACCAATTTCCTATTCCCTATTTTATGCCTATTCAACCTCCACCTACAAATGCACTTGCCCTAATACCAACTAAATCTCTTCCAGGCAAAAATCAAGGAGATGCTTATCTTAAATTCCAGTTCGGCCAACAGACACCTGCTGTTTTATCGATGAATCAGGCCCAGGAAGTAATTGTTTTACCTACTTCTCGCCTGACGGCAATGCCCAATATGCCTGCCTACGTCCTGGGATTAATGAATAGGCGCTCTCGAGTCCTTTGGGCGATCGATCTGGGGAGGATGCTGGGCTTAAATGGCATTGAAACAAACGTTCAGCAATACAACGCAGTCATTATTCGTAGTGGCTCGGCCTCTTTAGGACTAATTGTCGATGCCGTTGAAGGAGTAGTTCGTTTCACCCCTGATACCATCCAAGCCCCCAACGGCCAAGTATCAGCGGCTTTAGTTCCCTATTTACGCGGATGCACCTTACAAGAAAAAGAAATCTTATTAGTACTAGATGCCGAAGCAATCATACGTGACGCAGATGGTAATGGGTAATGGGTAATTG
>DNXU01000575.1 GCA_003505715.1 Cyanobacteria bacterium UBA8803
ATTACCAATTACCAATTACCTTCATTGAGAATTCATCGTTATTTTGATAGAAGATCTCATATTAAGGAGCGTTTCTGCCTTGCTGTTAGGCTCCTTAATGGCGAATTCCATAGTGGAACCTACAGACATAGTACCGCTAGTGGGCAGAATTCGATCTAGTCCCAAGGTTATTGTGCCAGTACTCTGGAGCGCAAAGGACTTTATATCCACATCTAAACCAGGCGGCAGTCCTGGTAAGTTGAATTCGCTCAAGGCTTGGGGAGTACTTTGCGGCTCCATGGTGAACTTTACATCAAGCGAATTATCTTGTATAGTTACCAACTCGTACAAAACTGTCAAATTATTAAGCGGTATGCCCCCATCAGGAAGGGGACTAGACAACCGCCACTTGGCTCCCACCCCCACTGCTTCTCCCGGAAATGGCAAGCCCGATAATTGCTCTAAAGAACTCAACATTTGCTCGATCCAAGGCTTAATGTTGGGATCAAGATTCTCTGGCAAAACCACCTTGACGTTTTTGGTTTTTCCCTGGTTATCGATCGCATACGACATCCTCATCTGCGTTATTGCTTGGAGTTGCGATCGCATTGTCTCAATTACTTCGGGTGGAGCTGTCGTATCCGAAGCTACAGCCACATCAGAATAAAATAATTCAATATGAATATCCCCGTTAGCATCAACCTTGGTTACTTGTGACTCAAGGGTCATGGTCACTGTTGGGAAATCCAGAGTAGGCATTACTTGACCATCCACAGTCCCTACCATATCCATTTCCATGGTCAAGAGCGTGGTTTGTTTGGCATTGGCAGCAGGTTTAAAGGTTAATTGCTGCCTCGGTTGGGCACCTGCATCCAGTAGTTCTATTTTTGGTTGTACAGCTCTGGTACTATTTCCCGATCCTTGAGATAATTGAGAGATAGCTAGCGGTGTTTGGATAGTGATGGGTGTAGATGGTGATGTAGCTCCCAATCCGGCAATTAGAAGGACACTACAGCTGAGGAATAAAGGTTTTTTCATAACACTTTAGGAGTTCGGAGTTTGAAGTTCAGGAGTTATATCAGGTCTGGTTGCGCCCTTGATGGTTGGTAGGATGTCTGCTTCGTGCTGAGTTGAAAATGTTGTGTTGCCAACCACTCTTATTGGTTACTACGAACCTATTTATACAAGTTGAGTTTTGGAGCTTAGCCTTCAAAACTTAATGCTTCGCCCCGCACTTCTGTATGGAGGTGCCCTCTTTCATACACTACCTGACCTCCAACAATGGTAATTACAGGCCATCCGGTTAAGTTCCAACCTTCAAAAGGGCTCCAGCCGCATTTGGTTAAAAGTTCTTCCCGGAGGACTGGGCGGTAATTGTCTAAGTCTACTAAAACTAAATCCGCATCAAAACCTGGAGCGATCGCCCCCTTTTTAGGAATGCCATATCCCTTTGCTACAGCCGCAGACATCCAGTGGGAGACTTGGGCGATTGTACAACGCCCTTGCTTAGCCTGAGTCAGCATTAGGGATAGTGATGTTTCTACTCCCGGCATCCCTGAAGGACTATTAGGGTAACTTTGGGCTTTTTCTTCTAAGGTATGGGGGGCGTGATCGGTGGCAATAAAGTCGATGACACCATCTAGGAGCGCTTGCCACAAGACTTCGTTATCGTGGGGCGATCGCAACGGCGGGTTCATCTGGGCCAAGGTGCCGATTTTTTCATAAGCGCTGGTGTTGAGTAGCAAGTGCTGGGGGGTGACTTCTGCCGTTACCCAACTGGGTTTATCTTGTCTGAGTAATTCGGCTTCAAGAGCGGTGGATAGGTGGAGAATATGTAGGCGTCGCTGATATTTTTTCGACAGCTTCAGGGCGAGTTGGGTGGCGTTAAGGGCGGCTTGGTTATCCTGAATCTGGGAGTGAATGGCAGGATCAGTAATTCCGGCAAATTCTTGACGGCGTGCCATTATCCTGGCTTGGTCTTCAGCATGAACGGCAATTAGGCGATCGCCTGTAGCAAAAATTGGCTCTAGCAATTCCTCGCGATCGACTAACAGCGACCCGTGCATTGACCCCATAAAAATCTTAATGCCACAAGTAGGCTGAACATCGCGCAGGTCTGGCAAATTCTCCGGTGTTGCCCCGATAAAAAAGCCATAATTGACTAAGCATTTACTTGCGGCTCGCTGTAGCTTGTCATTGAGGGCGGCTTGGGTGATAGTTAAAGGGCGTGTATTAGGCATCTCTAAGAACGAGGTTACTCCGCCCTTGGCACAAGCACAACTAGCAGTAAACAGGTCTTCTTTATGTTCTAGCCCCGGTTCCCGGAAATGAACCTGGGGATCGATGACTCCCGGCAACAAAGTTAATCCTGTTGCGTCTATCTCCTTATCTGCCTTGTCGGAGATCTCAGGAGCCACCTGAACAATCTCTCGACCTCGGCAGTGGACATCTCCCACCAGAAAGTCCCCTGCTGGTAAGAGAATACGGGCATGGCGGATCAGCAGACACAAATCAGAATCCATAACAGAATGCTAAAATTCAACAGAGGTTACCTTCTCCTACTTTAAATTGGAATTTATTATTATAGTTACCTATAAAAGCATCTCCATTTCCCGGAAATGGCATTAGCCAACAATTCTTTGCTTCGTTTACTTCAACTAGTGACTTTTACCGCCATTGAATGCCTATGACTGGTTTGCAGGATCAACAACCTGAGAAACAACCTATACAAAAAGGTGAAAATCCGTGGGTAGAGGGAGTCAAGACTATTGTTTTGAGCTGCTTTCTAGCGATTGGGATTCGCAGCTTTGTGGCTGAAGCCCGATACATCCCTTCTGGCTCGATGGAGCCAACACTCCAAATTAATGACCGCTTGATTATTGACAAGCTGAGTTATAAATTCCGAGACCCACAGCGGGGAGATATTGTGGTATTTTCGCCCACTGACGCCCTGAAAAAGCAGAATTTTAAAGATGCTTTTATCAAGCGGATCATTGGTTTACCGGGCAATACGGTGGAAGTGAAAGGCGGGCGAGTTTATATCGACAATCGCCCCTTACGGGAGAAGTATATAGAAGAGGCTCCCAACTATAATTTTGGCCCTGTGAAAGTACCAGCTGACCAGTACCTAGTCCTGGGAGATAATCGCAACAACAGCTACGACTCTCACTACTGGGGCTTTGTCCCTCGTGACAAGATTATTGGTCGAGCTATAGTCCGCTTTTGGCCTGTGACTAGGGTGGGCGAATTAGATGAGGAACCTCTTTATCCGGTAAATTCGGCTCAGTAACATCTGGCACTTTTAAAGAGCCAAAAAGCGTTAAAAGCCTTACCTGCTCTGAGATCCACCTTTATTCAGCAAACCCTAATTAACTGCTATTCCCGGACACCAGGTTTGCACGACGCGACCGAGGATTTGTTGTCCTAGCCAGGGGGTATTACTGGATTGGGACTTCAGAGTCTTTTTTTCGGCTGTCCAACTCTGTTGAGGATTGAAGAGTACGAGTTCCGCAGGCCGATTAGGAGCGATCAGAGGTGGCTCTTGTTGTAGACAAATTGCTGGACTTGTGCTAAGGTGCTGCCACAGTTGTAGGGGAGACCAGTCGCCTTTGTCAACTAGGGTATGCCAAAGCAGAGGTAGGGCTAACTCAAGCCCGATCGCGCCAGGTGGTGCTTCGGCAAAGGCAACAGTTTTTTCTTCATAGGTGTAGGGGGTGTGATCGATCGCGATCGCATCCAAACTCCCTTCTCGCAACCCCTGCAGCAGTGCGGCTTGGTCAACTGGATTGCCTAAGGGAGGTTCCAGGCGTAAATTGGGATCGTAACTGCTCAAGTCTGTCGTATTGAATAGCAGGTGCATCCAAGTGGTACTAGCCGTCACGGGCAATCCTCGTGCTTTAGCGTCTTGAATAAGTTTTACGCTGCGACGAGTAGAGATCCGCATGAAGTGTACGGGCGTGCCGATAGACTCTACCAATTCTAATAAGGCGGCTAAGGCAGCAGATTCAGCGATCACCGGATTTCCAGCTAAACCAAAGCGGAGCGAGTCCACTCCTTCTCGCATCACCCCATTACCTGACAACTGAGAGTCATTTGCCCACAAAGCTACTGATTTCCCTAAGGGTTGCAAGTATTCTAACAACCGCCGCAGGAGTGCCAGATTTGAAAGGGGACGCCCATCAGCAAAACCCACCACTCCTGCATCTGCCAACTCTGCCAGTTCCGTCATTTGCTCCCCTGCGACTGCCAGAGTAAGGGCACCCCAGTAATAGAGGTGAGGGGAGGAGGGGAGGAGGATGGCTGGGTTTTCTAACTGCTGTTGATGCCTGAGAGCTAACCCTGATGGATGGTCTAATGGCGGTGAGGTATCTGGCAAAATTGCCACTCGAGTAAAGCCACCAGCTGCGGCGGCTGCCAAGAGTGATGACCGAGTTTCGCGGCTTTCAAATCCTGGTTCCCCAGAATAGCTATAAAGATCTACCAATCCCGGCCCTAAAATTAGTCCCTGACAATCGCGCACCACTGTATCAGCAGGCCAATCCCCAATTTGAGTTTCAACAGCCTTGATGAAACCACCATCGATTAGCACATCAGCCAGTCTCTCGATGCCAGAAACCGGATCTATTACCCGCACTTGTTGAAGCAGTTCGCTAGTCACCCGATAGGAAGCGCTCTATAGACTCAAATTATAAGAATACACAAAAACTTCACCTGGGAGGTATTGCCAAAGTATCATGGACTCTCCAGACTGGTTAGCAGCTTCTCTTATTGGTAATGGATAATTGGTAGTTGGGAATTCCTTACCCAGTAAGCATTTGGCTTTATAAATTAGTTTTTCTTATCACAATATCTACGGGAGAGCCATTTTACTCAAATTCTGAACTTCTGAACCCCTGAACTTCTGCATTCTTCTGTTCAAAATCTACAAAAATGTTCTGCGCCATATCCCGCTCTTGTTTAACCTGTCGCGCTACGACCAAGGCTTCTTTAATCACAACTGCTGTTGGCACTGCCACGACGACTCCTAACAACCCTCCTACCCGCGCTCCAGTCAGGATGGCAATAAATACCCAGAAAGGATTCAAACCCGTTACACTGCCCAAGACTCTTGGGGCAACTAAATTCTCAACAATTTGCTGTAAAATCAGAGCCACAGCTAGCACCTGAAGTGCCAACCCAATGTCTTGCAATGCGACAAGGAGGGTCACTAAACCGATCCCGACCGAACCGCCAAAGGGCACCAGTGCCATTGCGCCAATAGTTAAGCCAAACAGCAGACCAAAAGGAACTTTGAGTAGCAATACAAACAGCGAAATTAACCCTGAAGCCATACAGGTAGCGAGAATTAGCTGTCCGATAAAGTAGTTTTGAAAGCTCAACCGCAGAGTATTAGAAAAAGGCTTTTGAATGGGAGCGGGTAGCCATTCAATGATGCTGCGCCACACCTCTTGACCGTGCTGGAGCAAATAAAACGTGGAAATAACCGTTAATAACACGTCCAGCAACTTGGTAACCGTAAACACTGCCAAATTCAGGGTGAGGTTCACCGTTGTAGAGGCAATAGCTTGCAGTTGATCTTTAAGTCGATCGTTAATTTGGGCAATCAGAGCGTCCAAACTCATCGGCCAGCCCATATCTTCAATTTTGTTATCCAGCATGACCAGCTGACGCCGCCCAGAGTCAAACCATTCTGGTAAACGAGCCACCAGCTGCTGTGCCTGAGCAATAACCAGCGGCAGTAGCGTTACTCCTAAGGCAAGTACCAGCAACAGCGCCACTAAAAAAACAAAGCTAGCAGCTATCTCTCGATTGACTCCTTGGGTCTCTAACCAGCTTGTAGGATAGTTCAGCAAGAAGGCTAGCAGAGATGCCACCAACACCGTAACCAATAGGGATTCAAAATAACCGAAAATTTGAGCAAAAGCCCAAGCATTCAGCACCGCCAATGGTGCAGCGAAGGCGATCGCCAGGAAGCGCGATAGGGGAGTGAGGGACTCCCACCAGCGCACTAACCTGTTTTTGGGTGTGGATGACCCGGATGTAACCATTCAACTCTCTCAACTGACTCAACTTATCCTATTGGTTATTATCGGATATCATCCTTGAGACAAAAGCCCTGTCGGGATTAGGGAGCCAATGTAGTGTAGTTGAACATCACTGATTGAAACTGCTCGGCTTCCACCGTTACTATCTGTTCCTCGTGACCTAATAATTGCACCTGACCGGAACTCGCTGTAGGTAGATCTGGTTTGAGTCTGTAAGTTCCTGGCTTCAGGCTAACGCGGAAGTTTCCCTGTGCATCCGGTTGAATCTTACTCACTTTGCGCCCTGTTTCATCAAAAACAGTAATACTTACCTGACTCGGAGTAACTATCGGTTGAACCTGCTCAACTCCTATCGGTCTAGCTCCAGGCATTGTCGTTGAGATGGAGCGTCCCTCGATGCCACTCACTAACTTAATTGGTGGGGCATCAGAATTGTTTTGTTGCTCTGAAAAGCCTGCTGCTTCTTGTGCTGCCACCCACTGACGAATGCGATCGTTATACCCGTCCATGCGACCCAAAATGGCATCATCAACAATACAACCAGCAATGGGGACAAGCGGCAACCCCGTTTGTTGATCTACAGCTGCACTATCGGGCCTCCACAAACCAACTATATAGATGCTCTGTTTGCCAATAGCGATATTCTCTTCAGCTTCACGGTGACCGTTTTGATAAGCACTCTGATATTCGATAGATCTGGAACCTTCTGCGATCGCCTCCTGAGAGGGTATTTCCGCACGAGGTAAAGGAATAAACTACTCAGGCTTGCCTAGCGGCTGAAGCCTGAGTTTTCAGTAGCCCTGAAGTCACCCTTACAAGTTAGATCGGAAGAGCACACGTCTGAACTCCAGTCACGCCAATATCTCGTATG
>DNXU01000512.1:0-2288 GCA_003505715.1 Cyanobacteria bacterium UBA8803
CTTTGCCGGACTAGCTTCTGGAGTACTGGCAGGATTTTTGGGAATCGGCGGGGGCATAGTTTTAGTCCCTTTTTTAGTTAGTTTGGGTTATCAACCAGTCCAGGCTGTTGCCACTAGTAGCCTCGCCATTTTAATTACTTCAATTTCCGGCAGCTTCCAAAACTGGCGTATGGGCTATTTCGATTTCCGGCGAGTGATTGCTATCGGATTGCCCGCGTTGCTAACGGCTCAAATCGGTGTTTATCTGGCCGATCGGTTCCCTCCCTACCTGCTGCTATTTGCCTTTGGTGTCTTGTTAATTGTTAATATTTATTTGGTCGAACTGCGCAAGCGCCTAACTGCCAAAGACTTTATCAGCAAACAGCAAACTTTTAACCCGGTTCTAGCCAGAACCTACACGGGAAGTGCCGCAGGTTTATTAGCGGGTTTGTTTGGTGTAGGTGGGGGAGTAATTATGGTGCCTTTGCAAATTTTGCTGTTAGGAGAATCGATTAAAGTAGCAATTCAAACAAGTTTAGGTGTCATTGTCATTACGGCGATATCGGCTTGTAGTGGCCACGCCCTCAGCGGCAATGTTTTGTTTGTTGAAGGTGTGTTGTTAGGTCTGGGCGGTCTTTTAGGAGTCCAGATTAGCACTCGAACTTTACCCAAGTTGCCAGATCGAGCGATCAGCCTAGCCTTTCGTACCATGTTAGGAATACTGGCAATCTATATTTTCTGGCAAGCCTGGAAAAGTTATATCACTGTGTCCCTGACGTGAACATAAGAA
Organism: Cyanobacteria bacterium UBA8803; assembly: GCA_003505715.1. Lineage (GTDB taxonomy): Bacteria > Cyanobacteriota > Cyanobacteriia > Cyanobacteriales > Coleofasciculaceae > UBA8803. The sequence continues at coordinate 770 of DNXU01000512.1, forward strand.
TACAGAAGTTCAGGAGTTCAGGATGTGAGTCAGATTCTTGAACTCATTTTCTTGCTTAATAAGCGATCGCCTTTGCACCATATCTTTTGTAGGGGCGACCCGCTGTGAGGGGAATCGGGTAGATGCGTACAGAATTTATTGGGTCGCCCTGGATGAGGTTCATACTGTCTCTTTCCCCCCATCTCCCCATCTCCCCATTATTTTATATGTGTAAATTATTTACCTCTCAAATAAAAATGCTATAGATTATTTCGCAAATACTTTATTGGCATAAAAATAGCAAATTTTTTAATTTTTTATCAGGCTTGGGAACTTTGCAATTACTAAAAATGTCTCTAGAATTAAAGAAGAACAAATTGGCTATCTCCCCAACTAAATAGAATCACAATAAAGAGGAGAACTAGCCAATTATGCAACCGATTATCGATGGTGTAGACTTGTCAAGTTTGTTACGAAATTGTGGAGATAGAGCAATCTGTAATGTTCTTAAAGTTTATGCCTAGCTCCACTAACCTCCTACAGGATTTACAGGTTTTATGATGAATGCAAACACCTTCAACAAAGAACTCGTATGGCGCTGGCTACGGAAAATTGAGTTGGGTTGGCGTGGCAGTCCTTCTGTAACAGACTATGCTCAAACGAACATTCAATTGTTCAACCAATTACATCTAGCTGGTTACTCGGAAGCCGATCTCAGCTACATCTGTGATGCTTATGAATTTGGGCTGCAAATCTTTACGGGCCGCCTCCGAGGTTCTGGTAAGCCTTTCCTAACTCATTTAGTCGGTACTGCCAGTATCTTGGTGACACTGCACGCACCAATACGAGTCGTCACAGCTGGGTTAATGCACGCTGCCTATCTCTATGGCGAATACGGAACAGAAGAACGAGGCATGACCGACGCCAAACGCGAAATAGTACAGCGTGCGATTGGTACTGAAACAGAAGAGCTAATTGCTGGGTATACAAACTTAAAATGGAATAAATGTACCATTCCCGCAATTCGCGATCGTGTAGATGCCATGGGAGATTGGGAACGTCAGATTCTGCTGATCCGGCTGGCTAATGAATTGGAAGATCATCTCGACCTTGGTGTCCTCTATTGTGGGAATGCCGACTACCGTAGAGAATACATTCGTTCCTCGCTGTATATGTCAGTGGAAATGGCTCAAAAGCTTGGGTTTCCATCTTTAGCGGCTTCTTTAGAAGGCGCTTTCCGAGATTGCCTTGCTGCTGAGATTCCTAGTGGTGTCCGTGGTAGAGGCCGCAACTCCTCGTTTTTGCTCAAGTCTGCGTAATATCCTGTTTGTAGTAAGTACGCTTCGTGCTTGGTACTAATATCATGTCCGGTAATATCGCTCTTCTACCCTCACTCCCTATTCCAAGTAGGGCGAGGGGGAGCAAGATAAGCAAGATACAATGCCGATGCTACCAGACATGATATAACATCGTGTGCGGGTAGAATTGGCATTCTACCTTCACCACCCTAACCCCTCTCCCATCAAGGGCGAGTTTGTAG
>DNXU01000512.1:2451-3365 GCA_003505715.1 Cyanobacteria bacterium UBA8803
CCCCTACAGATATTAGGATTGTTAGAAGTTCCTTAAGGTGGGGGAGAAAGCGACCCTCTCTTCCCCCACCCTACTAGGAACTTGGTTTACTTAACCTTCAGGTTCTCTTGATGGTTGTGTCTCAGGAATTAGAGATTAAGATCCCATTACCCAGAGAAGGCACCATCAGCACCAGCTCCCGTGTTGTTGTAGTTATCCAGTGCTGTATGGATAACATTGCCAGCATCTACGGGATAGTTAACAGCGCTGTTCAGGTTATAGGGATTCGGCAGACCCGATGCACTGGTAATACCACTGTTCCAGTAGGCAGAACTTGCAGGAATCTGCGGAGTCTGTGAATTCAGAGTCTCGTTACCCGTCAAACCTTGCAGATAGCCATCACCTTTGCCATTGTTATTTTGGTCAGGGGTTAGGGCTTGCAACCAATCAATGGCCTCGTTGATGTAGTACCGAACATCCTTATCAGTTGGATTGGCGGTATCAATGGGGTTGCCAGCGAGGTAATTCAACCAAGCGGCAAGCAGAGAGCGATCGAGAGTATAACGCTTGTCTTGACCCTGTACATTATTTGAGGCATTGATAATCTGCACTGCCTGCGCGGTGGTATAGAAGAGGGTATTTTCGCCCCCATCAGTTAGACCATTCCGGTTGTAGTCACCGATAAGTACACCAGTTTGGTATTGACCTGTCACGGGATCGAGAACTTTGCCCGGTTGAGCAGAGTTGGTGTAAGGTGAATGGAAAAGGTCGCCCGTTGGGAAGTTGGGTTGACCAGCTTGGGACGGTTCGTTCCCTTGAATGCCATCCCAGAATTTCTGCCAGTTACTTTGCCCCCAGAAACCAGGAGTCCGCACGCCGGGAGCTGGTGGAAGGGGATTCTGACCAAAATAGTTGGCATCATCGGGAGTAACCGT
>DNXU01000415.1:0-271 GCA_003505715.1 Cyanobacteria bacterium UBA8803
TTTGGGGGGTTAGGGGGGCAAATCAACCAAACCCTTGCCTCCCTATCCGCCGCCGGAGCGCACGATACACCAGACGCCTGGGTTGCTGTTGGGGATGAAGGTTTAATTTTGGGACGAGAACCGTTTGGGCGCGTGCCTTTGTATTGGATTAGGGTAGAACAAACCATCTGGTATGCCTCCCAGTTCAAACTCTTGTTGCCTCTAATTGCAACACCAGAAATCAGTATCCCCGCCTTATACGGCTATAGCTGTTTCTCCTACGTCCCAACCC
>DNXU01000415.1:293-631 GCA_003505715.1 Cyanobacteria bacterium UBA8803
CTATCTTTGCCGTACCCGCAGGCACCCAACTGCACTGGCAACAAAACTCCCTCACCCCGACATCTCATCGCCTGTTGGAATGGCAGGAAGCACCCGAACTGCTACAGGATGAAACAGAGGCGATCGCACAACTGCAAACCTTACTCCAAGATGCCATCCACCGCCAACTCCAAAACCTACCCTCCGAACCCGTAGGTGTATTTCTATCTGGCGGTATAGACTCTTCAACGGTTGCTGCCTTACTGGTACAAGCAGGAGTGAAAGTACGGGCTTATGCTTTAGATTTCGAGCCAATTTTAGGCAACCAGTGCTTTTCTGAATTACCTTATGCTCAAAGC
>DNXU01000415.1:728-1053 GCA_003505715.1 Cyanobacteria bacterium UBA8803
CCTTGATTTACCCTTTGGCGATGGTGCCCCTTTGCCGCTATTTTTATTATGTCAAGTTGCCAGCCAAGAAACAGCCGTGATTTTTAACGGGGAGAACGGCGATCAATTATTTGCAGGCTGGACAAATAAACCTCTCATCGCTGCCAGTATTTACAATACCAACTCGAAAGATTTTTACCAACAATACCTCGATACCTTTGGTGCCCTCTACGGCTATGAAGCCCAGATTTTTCAACCTGATATCTATAGTAAAGTCCAAGCCCTCAATCCCCAAGATTGGTTACAAGCAGCTTTAGATCCCCAATTTTCCTCAACTCTCTTAACT
>DNXU01000415.1:1144-1666 GCA_003505715.1 Cyanobacteria bacterium UBA8803
TTATGGGTGCGATCGCCTTTTTGCGACTCCATCCTCACCGAATGGGCCTTTCAGCTACCAGGAGACTTTTGCTTGCGCGGCGCTTGTGAAAAATATATCCTCAAACGAGCCGTAGAATCTTGGTTACCTCCAGAAGTTGTCTGGCGAGAGAAGCAAGGCATGGCCGTTCCCGTCACCGCTTTGTGCTTAAATTCCTTAAGAAACGAAGTCAGAACTTGGTTAAGTCCCGCGCGATTGCGCAATCAAGGATTGTGGCAACCCCAACTCCCTTTTCAAGTTATAAATGGTAAGATTGGGGGTCAGATTCGCAGGGGTAGAATTGGCAGAATCCTGTGGTTACTAATGATGTGGCAAGCCTGGGCAACCACTGTTTTAGGCCAAGATTGGCACCCCCAAGATCCAGCCAGTAAATTAACCCAACTCTTTTACGATACAACCAATTTCCCGCCTAACTTCCTCAAATACTTCACCAAATGGGTGTTTTAATTTATATGATATCCGGCAAATCACTCATAATAAAAC
>DNXU01000415.1:1747-7615 GCA_003505715.1 Cyanobacteria bacterium UBA8803
AGATATTATGGGTGTTTAACCGGACATGATATGAAACTTTGGCTCCACAAATTTAAAAATGCTGCACCTAGCTCAAGAATTAATAAATACCTATGGTTCGCCCCTCTATGTCTATAACGCTCCAACCCTGCGCGAAACGATCGCTCGCATTACCCAAGCCATCCCCTACCCTCGCACCCACCTGCACTTCGCCACCGTCACCAATGGCAATATTGCCTTACTACAAATTTTCCAGCAAGCAGGTTGGGGACTTCATGCCAATACACCAGGAGATATTTATTTAGGATTAAAAGCCGGATTCCTACCCAGCCAAATTGTGTACAGTGGCAGCAATTTAAATAGTACTGAAATGGAGCAGGTACTAACTTGGGGAGTCACAACATTAAATTTAGATAGTATCGCCCAACTCCAACTATTTTGCCAAGTTTATCAAACCCTAGCAGGAACAGAACATACTATACCCCGATTAGGACTGCGCTTAAACTTACCAGATGTTACAGGCGATAGCCGTATTGGCGTCCGCCCTAATGAATTTCCCGAAGCGATCGCCATTGCCGCTGCTGCTGGATTAACTATAAGTGGATTGCACTTTTATCGCGGCACTGGCACCAATGCCACCCCAGCCTTTACTCAAGTCATTGACACCGTTATCGATACAGCCCAAACTTTACCCGACTGGCAATATCTCGATTTTGGTGGTGGATTTGGCTATCCGTATCATAACGGGAAAGTCGCGTTTGATTGGCCGCTATTCGGCGCTGAGTTATCCCAACGACTGAGTATTAGAGGTAGGGAAATCGATCTGATTGTCGAACCGGGACGAGCTGCGATCGCAGGCTGTGGTACATTACTCGCTAGAGTTGTCTCTGTAAAATGGCAAGACAGTAAACAAGTAGTTGGTGTAGATACTAGCATTGCTAACCTAGCCGTGCTATCCGTACATGGAGGTTACCGAGAAATTATTACTTGCAAGGAAGATCGGGAAGTCACCCAATCTCCCCTACATCCCACAGATATCTGCGGCAATACTACCTATTCCCGCGATTATCTGGGAAAAAATTGCCAGCTACCTGCTTTAGCAATAGGAGACATCATTGCTATTTTAGATGTCGGTGCCTACGGATATGCTATGTCTTCCCATTTCCTCCACCGTCCCCGGCCAGCCGAAATTTTACTAGATAACTCTCAGCATAAGTTGATTCGCCAGCGAGAATATTACAGCGTTTTGTTGGACAACCAAGTGTTTAACTAAGGTGGCTAATTATGGGCATGAAGTGTATTCGCTGCGGCACGGATAATAATTTAAGAGATCGCACGATTAACCAAGGTCGGTGTAAGAACTGCAATCATCCCTTTGTCTTTGAACCTGCTGATGTTAGGGATGCGCGATTTAAATTTACTGACCCGTTTTTTGCTAAAGCCATTGCCGATATTTCGGCTAATAACACCCTCTACTTTACTCCCCAGCAGTTATTTTATCTTTTAGATCGACGCTTGTCTAGAAATAGATTATCACCTAATGACATGCAATGGGGATTTTTTATTATTGCTATATTTATAATTTTAGCATCTATAAATAAATCAAAAGAAATTTTTTATGTCGGTCTGCCCTTCGGTCTAATCATACCTATTTATCTAGATTTTAGAGACAGTAATTCTCCTACTATCAATATCAATGTTCGCCGCCAGAAAGCGCGAAGCTTACAAATATGGGGAGGACTAATTTTACTGGGGGGCATTCTGTTAAGCCTAGGGCTAAATTCCTATATTTTATTTGCAGGTAGTGTAATTGTAGGGATGGGATCAATCTACTTAGGCTATCGTCAACTAGGCCGCCAATCTCAAATACCCCAAGCCATGACAATTACCCAAAACCAATTTCAAGACTGGATTAATCGCTGGCAGCGCATCAACGATCCCATTACTAAGATGTTACCAGCTCCGCGTCAAGAGAGCCTACCCACTCCTGTAAGTGCTGAGATTAGTGCTTATAGCTTTGACAGAGCAGTAATTTGTGATAGTGCAGCGATCGCTCAACTATTAATCGCCAACAACTTTCACTTTGAAAACAATTGTGCCGTACTTAGCAGCACTGGGTATCCCCAGAATATTTTTAATACCGTGATGGAGATGCTTTTTCGCAATCCCGACCTGAAAGTTTACGCTATCCATGATGCTAGCCCTAATGGGGTGAGTCTAGTTCACCAACTCCGCAGCAGTCCTAATTGGTTCCAAAACAGAAACGTGATGATTTACGATCTAGGACTACTGCCGCGCCAGTGCATATCCAGTCGCAATATGTTTATGCAAGCTTCAGCAAACTCGGCTCAACAAGCGCAACAAATGCCCCAGGAGGTACGCCAGAGTTTGTCGAGCAATGAACTGGCATGGCTGGATGCTGGGAATTTTGTAGAATTGGAATCCTTTAGTCCTCAAAGAATTCTTCAGGTTCTGACTCAAGGAATAACCCGCAGCCAAAATGTAACCGATAGCGATAGTTTAGTAGTTATTGATAGTGATGTGGGTTATGTCTATGCGGTTGATACTTTCGGATGAAATACTTTAGTCCATGATTTTTGTACCACGCTTTACTTATTGTCATGAATTGGTGAGGCATTTAGGAGCCATTGAGGCGGCACGGGCTGTGATTGAAGTGTTACCTTTGCCACCCGATACCAGTCTGCGCCTGCGTCACGATGCTTTACAAAGAAGTACGCGCAGCTCGACGCAAATTGAGGGCAATCCTTTGGATGAAGCAGCGGTGCGAAAAGCGATCGCTCGTAGTGACCGCACTGGCAGCGATGCCGAACAGGAAGTTCGTAATTACTGGCGGGCGCTCGACCGGGTTGAAGAATTTGCTGAAGCTCAAACACCCATTACCGAGGCATTTATCAAAGAACTACACCACATCGTCATCGTGCGCGGTAGCGGACGGCGAGGCAGCAAGAGCGAGTATCGCATTACAGAATGTCCTGTGGTGGATACACTCACGCGGACAATTGATTACGGGCCACCAGAACCAGGGGATGTGCCTATATTGATGCGCGAATTAGTCAATTGGTTATCTTCACTCCAAGCAGCAGAATTGCCAGCCCCTATCCGTGCAGGCATCCTAACCCATCGCTTTCTCAGCATCCACCCATTTAACGACGGGAATGGCCGCACAGGGCGACTTCTTGCTACTGCGGAACTGTGGCGTTCCGGTTATCGGATGCGAGGATTTTTCTCTTTTGATGAATATTTTAATGCCGATCGCGATCGCTACTACCAAAACTTGCAAATGGGGTTGCCAGTGAATTTCTACGAGGGTCGCCACGACCCCGACCACACCCCCTGGCTGCTCTACTTCATCGAGACAATGGCTAGCGCTGCGGATGAACTGCAAACCAAAGCCAAATCTCTCTATCAAGAACTCAATCCCGATGTTCCCCCCTGGGAAAGCTTACCGCGTCCGCAGCAACAAATCCTGACTCGACTGCTGGCACGGGTTCTTGATGGAGTAGAAAATCCTTTCGTTATCAACCCCTCAGATATTGCATCTTGGGCAGGGATTTCCGACAATACTGCCCGTGAATGGCTTAAGGAATGGGCAACAGAAGGCTTTGTCAACCCCGTATTGGCTGGTTCGGGGGTAAGAGTTCGGAGTTATGCGCTAGCAGCAGAATGGGTCGAGACCTGCTTCAAAATAAGGCAACCCAGTCGCGGAAAATAACACAAGTAAAAAAGCCGCTTTGACCCACCAAAATGGTTAACACCTACGCAATAATCAGTGTTTTGGCTGCTAAGCCCTGAAAAATAACACAAGTACTTGATGAAAAATAACGCTAATTAAATAGCTCCCCAAATTTCTCTATCGACAATAAATCCGCCTTACTTGGGAGAGGGGGTCTGAATGGGTGAGGATAGAAGAGCTGATATTACCTCCGCGTACCTCTGCGTTCACTCTTGATTAACTTGCAACCAAATTTCTAAAGTTACTAGTAACCACAGCTTTAACCCGTAGCGAGACCAGCGATCGCCACGGTAATTCAGCCACTCTCGCAGGAGAGCTTGATTGAGATAAGGTGCGATCGCAGCTTTTTTATTGAGCAATAATCCCTGAGCTTGACCCTGCCAAAGGTGGCGAAACCACTGCTGCATGTGCATGACCATCCCGCTTTTAGGCCGTTGTAAGATAACGTCCGGTAATAAATCCGCTACTGCTTGCTTTAAAACTGCTTTTTCGGTAGCGCCAGAGAGTTTGTATTCCGGGGGTATTTGCAGGCTTAACTCTACTACCCGATAGTCAAATAAGGGAGAGCGCCCCTCTATCCCAGCAGCTTGAGTATAATTACTAACCTTGGTTAAAATGTAATCGGCACCTTTTAACTTAATGTTGAGCAGCATCAGCCGATTTAAATAGGTAACCTCAAACTGATTTAAATCCCCTGCAAAAACTGAGGGTTCAGCTCTAACAGTATTCCAGATATCGGGTTTTAAGAGACTGGGTAAATCCTGAAAACATTTTTTGAACGAAGTGAGATAAGCCGAAAGGGCATCGGACGAGGATTGAGCGGTTACCCCACTATATAAACTGTTTAATAACATCGGCTGGTTTTTAGGGCCGCCGAAGCAGGGATCGCCGCCTTCTCCATTCAGCACGACATTAACTGATTCTTTAGCCAACTTTCCTAGTAGTAAGTTAGGAACAGTTAACCCCTCACCGATGGGGTCATCTAAATGGGCCATCGCCAGGGGTAGTTGTGCCCAAAGGGTGGCGGGTGTAATTTCTAGGATGTGGTGCTGGGTTTGGTAATGTTGGGCAACTAAATTGGAGAATTCTAATTCATGGGGGTATTCTAGTCCAAAATGGATGGAATAGGTGTGTACTGGCCGATCGTGCAGTTTGGCAGCTAAGGCAGTAATGCAACTGGAATCAATACCGCCGGATAAAAAAACGCCTACAGGTTCACCGTGGGGTAAGTACTCTCGAACGAGTTGTTCTAAAAGCGATCGCAATTGTTGCCCATGCCATTCTAAAGGTGACTCGGTATCCCGAATCTCTTCTCGAGGTTGCCAGTAAACCCGCACAGTTTCATCCGGCAGGCACAAACTTGTTCCCGGACGCAACTCCCGCACATCTAACCATAAAGTTTGCTCCCCCGGTACGAAGGCACAGCAGAGGTAATCTCGTAGAGCAACTAAATTTAAATCAGATGAACGATAAGGTGTCAGGGTACGCAGGCGAGGTGCCACCCAACGAGTCGAGCCAGTGGTAGTGTAATAAAGAGTACGGCAACCAGTGCGATCGCGCACTAACCATAATTGTTGGCGTTCCCGATCCCAAATTGCCAGCCCATACATCCCTTCTAGTAAGGAGAGAGACTCGATACCCCATCGTTCCCATAACTGAGCAACAATCTGACTATCAGTACTAGGTAAGGAAATCCTGTCCCCGCCCAAACGTTGTAGCAGTTGGGGACGGTTGCTCAACCAGATATCCCCAACCACTAGGAATTGCTCTTTGAGACTAAAGGCAGGTTGGGCGTGAGCGATCGCCAGTTGATTATCCCGCCAGGTAACGCCTGCACTCAGCTGTTCTGAATGTCCCCAAGCGAGATACCAAGGCGGTGTAGGAGAAACCTGCTGCGTTCTAGGCGGCATTTTCTTAGACTATCCTAGAAAAAGTTGTACAACTGATACTCCCAATTAATGCTTTACTCATTCGCCGAGTAGCCCCCCTAACCCCCCAACCTTGGGGGGAACAGAACTTAACTTGATACCGTCGTCAAAGACCTCGGCGCAGTCGCTCCCCTAACCCCCCAATCTTGGGCAGGGCTAATTCATGGTCATCAGGGGACTGCCAAAAAATAAATTATCCATTCAATC
>DNXU01000414.1:0-283 GCA_003505715.1 Cyanobacteria bacterium UBA8803
ATTCCCCATTCCCCATTCCCTAGTGTGACACTTCAGGGCGCGGAATGTTGGGCTAAAGCAATCCCAGCCAGGTTAATAAACCTTTACCCGTGAGCAATTCCAGCAGCAACATACCAACGAAAGCTACCATAGCAAACCGTCCGTTGATTTGCTCGGCGTAGGGAGTCCAACCAAAAGCAGGTTCGGGTTGGTTAAATGATTCCTGGGAAGATGGCTCGGAAGTTGATGGGTCAGAATTCATACGTGATTTACCAAATTACTTAAGCATGAGGGATGAGGGATG
>DNXU01000414.1:450-6243 GCA_003505715.1 Cyanobacteria bacterium UBA8803
CCATCACCCATCACCCATTACCTATTCTTTATTTGACTTCAAGTTTTGCACCGATTCAATAAGCGATCGCACTTGGGCGGTTCCCTCTGAGGCATCAAACCCTAAGGGAAACTTACCGCGAGCGATCATTCTTAAGCCCAAAGGCCCTAAGCTGAGTAATCCTTTAATATCTCGGAAGGAGTTGGCTACTACCTGTAAGCCAAATTGACGCTCATCAACCCAGCCACCTTTTTTAACTAAATTAATTAGGATCTTGCGATGGCGGATCGAACGGCTGGCTTGGTCGTCTTTGCGAGCGAGAATTTCCTGTTTGATTTTACCGATTTGATCTAGAGGTGCCACCTCCATCGGGCAAACTGCATTACACATATAACATCGAGTGCAGCCCCAAACACCTTGAGTACCTTTGTTGTACTCTTCTATACGACTTTCGGTGGCAGTATCGCGAGAGTCGGCGACTAGGCGCTGTGCTTTAGCAAGGGCATGAGGCCCAACAAAATCTGGATTTACTTCGCGGGCATTGCATTCTGAATAACAAGCTCCGCACATGATACAATTGCCATTCTGATCTAGACGCGATCGCTCTTCGGGAGTCTGCAAAAACTCTCGTTCAGGAATCGCCCTGCTACTGGTGCTGACATAGGGATCGACTGCTTCTAAGTTATCCCAGAAGCTTCGCATATCCACTACTAAATCTTTAATGACAGGTAGATTACCGAGAGGAGCAACGGTAATTTCTGGAGTGACAGATTGAAAAGTTGGGGGCAGCTTCGCCAATTCACTGCCCACATTTTCTTTACAAGCCAGAGCGGAGCGACCGTTAATCCGCATCGCACAACTGCCGCAAATTGTGTTGCGGCAATTCTTCCGAAAAGCAAGAGAGCCATCCTGCTCCCACTTAATCCGATTCAGGCAGTCCAGAATCGTGTTTCCTTCTTCCACATCCAGGGTATAAGTTTGTACCCTAGGGGGGGTATTTTGAGTTTGTCGAATTATTTTAAAAGCAACCTGCATAGTGACAAGCTTTTGAGTATCCCAACTGTTGTATGGAAAACCAAGCGATCGCGAGCCGCAATTCACGCGACTCTTCTATTCCCACCCGATCTCGCACCTCCTTATCATTTTGCGTTCATTTTTCGCTTGCTGCTTACAGTCTAAGACATAGGGAGAGGCAACAGGGAACAGGGAGAGAGGCAGAGGAATTTTCATTTCTTTGTTGTAGGGCAGCTATGCGGGGGTGGCTGTCTTAAAAATAAATCTAGGGAAGAGGGAGAGGAGGCAAGGGGAAAAAGAGGTCAAGGCGAAAGGGTGAGTAATATTTTCACAACTTCTTTGGGCGTGAAAAGCACATCGGGTCTTATACTAGAATGTCGCGCTTTTAAAGGGTTATCCCCGTTGGTTGACCGGACTAATATCTTAAGCCATGGAAGGGTGATTCAGTCAGGGGAAAATCTGCCATCCGTCTCATGAGTGAAAATTTTAAAAAATGCTCAAAAAATACTTGTCAAAGTAGAGAGATTTAACGATATATTTTTTATATAGCCAAATTTACTTGGCTGGGAACGACCTTTACCATCCTGAAATTTGAAGGATATCTCGTAAAATTATGACAGAGACCCCACCTACTCCACTTACTGGGAAAGCATTGCTTCAAAAAGTAAAAGAGCTAGCACACTTGCCTCGGCGAGAAACAGCAAAACGCTGTGGCTATTACACGATCACTAAAAACGACCAGACCCGCGTCAATTTAACAGATTTTTACGACGCGGTGCTTGCCGCTAAAGGAGTTCCTCTCGATCCAGAGGGAACAAAAGATGGGCGGGGTCGGGAACCGACCTATCGTGTGAGCGTCCATAAAAATGGTCAAATTGTTATTGGTGCTACCTATACTCAGGCAATGGGATTAAAGCCCGGTGATGAATTTGAAATTAAACTGGGCTACAAACACATCCACCTCAAGCAAGTGGATAGTGACGGAACCAGGACTTCTGACGATCAAGTTCTCGAAGCTGTAGGGGTATAATCTCCAACCAAGATCGAGGATGGAGGCATCTATTTATCCATCCTTTGCCTCGTTCCTGCTATAGCTCCTCACAATTCACTTTCCCCGCCCATGCCTATGTTTGAACGGGCAGCTAATCAGTGGTTGCTCTCACTGATGAGTGCGAATGCACTTGTAAAAGTAGCGGTTTTTTTCACCGCTTGGGCTGCTTTATGGTTACCTCTAGCAGTACCCATTGGTTTACTGCTAAAATGGCGTCCTTTCAAGCCTTTGGCAGCGGAGCAAAAACTGCCATTACTGGCCGTACTTTACCTGATTGCCCCCCTAATTTTATGGGGGGCTACTTGGGTAGATAGGGTGTCTTTTTCCGATTATGGCTTAGCTTGGGAATTCAAGCTTTGGCAGTCTCTGGGGCTAGGATTAGTCTTGGGAATTTTGAGTTTAGCGATCGTGTTTGCTCTGGAATGGGCTATAGGCTGGGTTGAGTGGCAGGGCACAAATTGGCAGCGCCTCTTAAAGGTATGGCTACCAGTTTTAGGATTGGGTTTGTTGGTAGGGATCGCTGAGGAGTTGATTTTTCGAGGTTTTTTAGTCAATGAACTTCAGCAAGACTACTCTATAGCAGTCGCAGCAGCAATTTCTAGCGTAATTTTTGCCCTACTACACCTGATTTGGGAACAGCAAGATACCCTACCTCAATTACCAGGACTATGGCTGATGGGGATGGTATTGGTACTAGCACGTTTAGTTGATGGCGGCAGTTTAGGTTTGCCATGGGGATTGCACGCGGGTTGGATTTGGGGCTTAACTTGCTTAGAGTCGGCTCAACTAATTTCTTATACAGGGAAAGGGCCAATTTGGATGACAGGTTGGCGAGAAAATCCCTTAGCTGGTGTGGCTGGTTTTGTTTGTTTGCTGGGAGTCGGCTTTCTACTATTGCTGATGCTAATGTTGCCTAATCTTCAGAAGATTTTAAATTTTGTGATGTAGGGAGGGGAATGAGAGGAAGAAAGTTTTCTCATTATGGCCTGACGATAAGGGATCTTTCTTTCTGTACCGAGTACAAATTACTCCCCCAGCTCCCCCATTTTCTCTATCGACAATAAATCCGCTCTGCCCCTACCCCCCTCTCCCAAACTTGTTACAAGGGTGGCGATCGGCGATATAGGCAGGTGCTAATTTTGTTCAGACGCTGCTTTTGATTTACCTGCTACGCTCAAGGCTTCTTTGCCTCTAATAGTTTCCTTTTCTTGACGCCTCTGTTGCAAGGCATTGCCAATCAGCTTCAAGAGTATCCACGAAACAGAGCGTTCTTCCTCCTGCGCCCACTCTTCAAGCTCTTTTTTCCACTCAGGGGAAATGTAGGTTGTGACGCCAGCTAGTGAAGTTTTACCGCCCATTAGAAATTTTTACTCAGTGTTCGGTGTTGCTTTTCTGTATAGTAACGCTTCACCCATCATTTCGTACAGGATGCTGGGGTATGCTATGCTATGCTAAGGTAGCAATTCAGAAAATCCATGCACCTTCTCAGCGAACTCCTTTCCCAGTCTCCTCAAACTTCTTCTGTCAAAAAGCAGCATCGTGGCATAGAAATTAAGTCACAACGCGAAATTGCAATTATGCGTCAGGCAGGGAAGATCGTTGCCACCGTGTTGCAAGAAATTTCAGAGTTAGTCCAACCAGGAATGACAACCGCTTTCTTAGATACTTATGCTGAGAGGCGCATCCACGAGATGGGGGCAATTCCCAGCCTCAAGGGGTATCGAGGTTTTCCTGGAACCCTCTGTACCAGCATTAATAACGAGGCTGTACATGGCATTCCCAGTCAAGAGCGAGTCATTCAGTCTGGTGATGTTCTGAAAGTTGATACCTGCGCTTGCTACCAAGGCTTTCACGGTGACTCTTGCATTGCGATCGCCGTTGGTGAGGTTTCTCCAGAAGCTGCCAAATTAATTCGCGTCACGGAGGAAGCGCTTTACCTCGGTATCAAGCAAGTCAAAGCTGGAAATTATCTAATGGATATTGCAGGTGCCGTCCAAGATTTTGTAGAAGCAAATGGCTTTAGCATCATAGAAGATTTCACAGGTCACGGTGTAGGACGGAACATCCACGAAGAACCTAGCGTTTTCTTTTTCCGCACCCGTCAGATACCCAATGTGAAACTGCGATCCGGAATGACCATTACGATCGAACCAATTGTCAGTGCAGGTTCCAAGCAGGTGCAATTATTAGCCGACGGCTGGACTGTTGTAACTGCCGATAATTCCCTAGCAGCTCAGTTGGAGCATACAGTACTTGTGACCCCAGACGACTGTGAAATTTTGAGCGATCGCACGAATTGGTAATTGGTAATGGGTGATGGGTGATGGGTGATGGGTGATGGGTGAGAAATTGCCAACTAATTACCAATTGCCAATTACCAATTACCAATCACCAATTACCAATTACCAATCACCAATTACCAATCACCAATCACCCATCACCCATCACCTATCGAACGAGTTGCGGTCACAATTGTTACTGGATTAAGAGGTGTAAAGCGAGTTAGCTGTCCCACGGGAATAGAACGGGATAACTGAACTTGCAGTAATCGGTAATCCCAACGGTGAGTATTGAGCCAACTCAGTACTTGATGAAGATGTTCCAAAGTGGCGAGGGCTAAAACCACTATGCCATTCATAGTTAACTGGATGTTACAGCGATCGAGAATAGAGGCTAAATTCCCTCCACTCCCACCAATAAAGATCCTATGGGGTGTTGGGAGGTGGTGTAAAATCTCCGGTGCTGTGCCGTGTATGGAGATAACATTTTTGACCTGAAGGCGGCGACAGTTCCGTTCAATTAAAGCACTACCGATCGCTGTTTTCTCAATGGCATAAACTTGAGACGTTGGGCACAAACGAGCAATTTCTACCGATACCGAACCCGTTCCCGCACCAATATCCCAGACGATTTGTCCGGGTTGCAAGGCCAATTCCCCTAGAATCAGAGTTCGTACTTCCCGCTTCGTCATCAAACCAGGACGATCTCGAAAGCTGGCAAAGGTTGTATCGGGTAATCCCAGCAGGGGTAAAGTATCAACATCCAGTACTGGTTCAGCTGGTTCAGACTGGCGTAGCAATATCACCACATTCATCGGGGCAAAGCTTTCCAGCAATACTGCATCTATCGGCCAAGATTGCACCCGTTCCTTCGTACCTCCCAAGTTTTCACAAACCCAGAATTCGTAACTATAGGATAAATCCAGCGCCATTAACAGGCGAGCGATCGCTTTTGGGGTATTTGTAGGATCTGTAAGTACTGCAATCTTCTCAACTCCCTGCTGTAATGCTTCAGTCAGTTGCTCTAAGGAACGCCCGTGAATACTAATAACTAGGGCATCCTGCCAAGCGACCTTAACCCGATTGAACGCTAACTGCACTGCACTTAAATGAGGATAAAATACGAGTTGTTCCCGTGGTAGTTCCTCTAACAACAACCGTCCCAAGCCAAAAAATAGCGGGTCGCCACTGACTAAGACCACAATGCTGCTGTTAGTATCACCCTGCGCTAACTGATGCTTAATATCTCGAACCGCTTTGAGAAAATCTCCCAGGATGATGCGAGACGCTGGATGGTTGGGGAAGTAGCTCAAATGGCGATCGCTTCCTACCAATAAAGTTGCTCTCTCCACCACCTGTCGCACGGCATCCGTCAGTCCAGCTGCACCATCCAGCCCAATTCCCACAACCTGTACTAGTGTCATAATTTGTTATTTGTTATTTGTTGTTGGTTATTTGTTGTTGGTTGTT
>DNXU01000414.1:6286-9324 GCA_003505715.1 Cyanobacteria bacterium UBA8803
TTGTTGGTTGTTGGTTGGTGGTTAGTTGTTGGTAGTTGGTGGTTGGTGGCTAAGAGAATTAAAGCATTGAGGATGGCTGCGGCAACGGGTGAACCTCCTTTACGTCCTTCGACGCGAATTTGAGGGACGGGGGTTTGAGCTAAGGCGTGTTTTGACTCAATTACTGAGATAAACCCGACAGGTGCGCCAATGACTAAAGCAGGTTGCACTGGGGTGGCTGATTGCTGGGTACATAACGCGAGTAAGGCGGTTGGGGCATTGCCGATCGCAAAAATCGCCTCTGGATATTGACGCCAACATGCCAGCAAACCTGTTTCAGTGCGGGTTTTGCCGGGGAGTGCTATGGGTGCTAGATCTACTGCTGCGATCAGGGGGTTGCCAAAGGTTTGGCTGACTAAGTTGGTAACGCCCTGCTTGACCATACCAACATCGGTGATAATGGGAGAGCGATTTTGGATGGCTTGGATGCCTGAGGCGATCGCTCCGGGACTAAAGTGAATCAGTTTTGCAAATTCAAAGTCAGCAGTACTGTGAATCACGCGGCGGATGATCGCATATTCATCAGGGCTGAAGTTGTGTTCGCCAATTTCGGCGTCGATGATGGCGAAACTTTGCTCCATAATTGGGTGGATAGGTAAGGTCATCTGATTTACCAGGTAGAGCGATACAATAAGCCAGTAAAAGTTTTGTTCCCGTTGAGCAAATTTCAAGTCTCAAGCTTAAATTAGACAATGTCCCAGACTTATACCATTGAAATCAATCACCAAGGCACTACCCACACTATAGAAGTACCAGAGG
Organism: Cyanobacteria bacterium UBA8803; assembly: GCA_003505715.1. Classification (GTDB taxonomy): domain Bacteria; phylum Cyanobacteriota; class Cyanobacteriia; order Cyanobacteriales; family Coleofasciculaceae; genus UBA8803. The sequence goes on from DNXU01000414.1 coordinate 7,085, forward strand.
ATCGACAGATTCTCAAGGTCGCTGATGAAGCTGGCATCAAGTTACCTAATTCCTGCAATGCCGGAGTTTGTACCACCTGTGCTGCTCAACTTTTGGAAGGCAAGGTAGAGCAGAGCGATGGGATGGGACTTAGCCCAGAGCTGCAAGCAGAAGGATACGTGTTGCTCTGTGTCGCCTATCCCCGCTCTAATCTCAAAATTGAAACTGAGAAGGAAGATGAGGTATACGATCGCCAATTCGGTCAGCCTTAAATCCTCCGCAACTTCCTGGTTCTGCTTAGAAACAAATATTCCCTGTTCAGGAGTTCCCTTTCACCAAATCCTCATACCCTATCTAAAATAAAGCAACAGCTTATGACAACTCACTTCATTACCGCAGAAATTGACCTACAAGAAACACCCAACCAACTCCACTCCTGCATTGAAGCTGAACTGCAAAAACGGGGAGAACCCCTGCGCTGGGCAATTACCAGCGTTGATACCCAGCAGCAAAAAGCTCAAGTTGAAGCTATCGTAACTGTAGAATCGCCATCAACGGCCTCAGCGTGAACCAGCGTCCTTACACTGTGGTTTTAATCGTGCCTACAGGGGTGGGAGCAGCAATTGGCGGCTATGCAGGGGATGCCCTGCCCGTTGCTAGAGCGATCGGGCAGATTTGCGATCGCCTCATTACCCACCCCAACGTTCTTAATGGTGCCCAGTTGTACTGGAACTTACCCAATGCCCTTTATGTGGAAGGCTATGGGCTTGATAAATTTGCCGCTGGGTGCTGGGGATTGCGTCGAGTCCATCAAAACCGGGTAGGATTAATTCTCGATCGGGGCATTGAACCAGACCTACGCCTGCGGCACCTGCAAGCCGCCGATGCGACTAGAGCGACTCTGGGCCTAAATCTGACCGACTATGTTATCACCGATACGCCCTTAAAAGTGGAACTGCGCACGGCAAGTTCTGGGGCGAGTTGGGGCACTATTGGTAATCCTGACAGTTTGTTGCGAGCAGCTGAAGTACTAATTCATCAAGCCAAGGCCGAAGCGATCGCAGTAGTTGCTCGTTTCCCCGATGACCCTGGTAGCGAAGCCCTAGAAGCTTATCGGCATGGTCGGGGGGTAGACCCCTTGGCAGGTGCGGAAGCGGTAATTAGTCACCTCATCGTGCGTACTTTCCAAGTTCCTTGTGCCCACGCACCAGCCCTAACACCTCTTCCTCTCGATCCCGACCTATCACCTCGCTCTGCGGCTGAAGAATTAGGCTATACTTTCTTACCCTGCGTCCTCGTCGGACTCAGTCGCGCCCCCCAGTTTGTAGTAAAAAAGTCCAATTCTCTTTCCTCCTCATTCCCCGGCGACATCTGGGCAGAGGAAGTAGATGCCGTGGTTATACCTGCTACAGCCTGTGGTGGGAGTGCTTTGCTCAGCTTCAGCCAGTTACCAGCTCAGATTATTGCGGTAGCAGAAAACCAAACTGCCATAGAAGTTTGCCCAGAACCGCTAGGGATCGAGGCGATGCGAGTAAACTCTTATTTAGAGGCATTGGGCTTGCTGGTGGCTCATCGCGCTGGTATTAGTGCGGATGCTCTGCGCCCATCCTTATCGTCCATACGTTGCTTATAGTTATTTTAGTGGCAAAACAGCTTCCCGATAACCCAGATTTTGAACCCCTAACGCGCATCCAAGTTTTAGTTGCTATGGGGGTAACTGCTGTCCTATTGCTATTTGTAGCCAAGCTATGGCTGCAATTCAGTTCTGTTAATCTCCTGCCAGTCATCGGCAGCCCCGAAGCCTTACTTCTAGGACTGGGCCTAGGGGCAGCAATTACTGCTGTAAGCAGCTTGGTATATCATGTTTGGCCTGCTTACCGTCAAAGTGCTGACTTATATCTACATTTAGTCCTGAAGCCCTTGGTATTGCCCGACCTTATTTGGTTGGGATTATTACCAGGCATGAGTGAAGAATTGTTGTTTCGAGGCGTCATGCTACCAGCTGTGGGATTGAATTTCATTGGTGTATTTGCCTCCAGCCTAGTCTTTGGCATTTTGCACCTCAGTGGTCCCCAACAATGGCCTTATGTAGTCTGGGCAACCATTATCGGGCTATTGCTGGGCTATAGCGCTTTACTAAGTGGCAATTTGCTCATACCGATTGTGGCTCATGTCTTTACCAATTTAGTTTCGAGCTGTCTTTGGAAACTAGGAAACCAAAAAGTTGAAGCTTGAAAGGGGTAATGGGTAATGGGTGATGG
>DNXU01000414.1:9478-12136 GCA_003505715.1 Cyanobacteria bacterium UBA8803
TTACCAATTACCAATTACCATAGCGATCGCTTCAGGTAAAATCCGATGTTCTTGTACTTGAATGCGAGTGTGGAGGGTTTCTGGTGTATCGTTTGGTAGTACAGGAACGGCAGCCTGGATCAAAATTGGGCCACTGTCTACTTCTTTTCTTACTAAGTGAACGGTGCAGCCAGTAATTTTTACCCCTACCTCCAGGGCTTGTTCCACAGCCCGCATCCCTTTAAAGCTGGGTAATAAGCTGGGATGGATATTAATTATGCGATTGGGGAAAGCATCGATCAGTACTGGCGTTACCACGCGCATCCAGCCTGCCATCACCACCAACTCCACTTCATACTGCCGCAGTGTCTGGGCAATTTGAGCGTCTAAATCTTCGCGTTTTTTGTAGTTGCGGTGATCGAGCAATAAAGCAGGGACACGCCATTTTTCAGCTCTGGTGACTGCTTTAATGCCGGGATTATTGTAAATTAGGACTTGAATTTGGGCATGTAGCTGGCCGGAAGCGATCGCTTGGGCTACTGCCTCGAAATTACTGCCGCTCCCAGAGGCCATAATTCCCAATTTTACGGGATTTCTATTGCTGGGGGACTTGGCAGTAACAGGAGGTGAAATCAGGCTGGGAGTAGTATCAGCTATGGCTTGAGTAATGTTCATTGCCCAATTTTGACATACTCACCAGGGAAATTAGTAGAGACGTTCTACTAGAACATCTCTACTAAGGTTATCTCCTCTTCAGTTACCGATGAGGGAAAAACCTGAGGAAAGATTGTTGGTAGAAGCCTAAAACTTTTTGGGTATAGGCAGCAGTTGAGTCACTGTTGTATCTAGTGGGATCGCCAGTCATCCACCAAGAGGCAGCACGTTGTACGGCTAGTGACTCATTATTTCCACTCGCAGTATACTCTTCGCTCAAGACATCCCGCATCACGCAGACCAGAACAGCACGCGCCGTGACGGGACTGGCGGCAAAATCTTCTGGCGTCATTTCCTGTCCCTTACATTGTTTAGACCAACCGGGGATGTTTTCGGGTTTAATTTGCCAATCACTGTAGAGACCGTCATTCTCAGTACCAGTTTGTGGTGCTGCTAGTCGCAGCGCCTCCACTAGTGCCCCGACTTGGGCATCAGAGATATTACTACCAGATGATGAACGAGCTGTCCTTTGAGGCTGATTGGCCGTCGGTGGCGGGGAGGGTCGATTTGCAGCAGGTTGGGAAGGAGTCATCGGCTTTTGTGCTTGAGGATTCCGGCGCTCCTGTTGGTAGAATCTCAACACATTCTGAATGTAAGAGTGGGTGTAAGAGTTGCTGGGAACCTTGTTATATTGAGCGGCATCGCCAGTCATCCACCAAGCCGCAGCCCGTTGGACGGCCACAGACTCATTTCTACCACTAGCACTGTACTGTTGATTGAAGATATCTCGCATCACGCAGACTAGAATGGCACGGGCGGTTACAGGACTCGCTGAAAAATCTGCTGGTGTCAGTTCCCGTCCAGTACACTGTTTAGACCAACGAGGAATATTTTCGGGTTTGATTTGCCACTCACTGTAAAGACCATCGTTTTCAGTACCAGTTTGCGGTGCTGCCAGTCTTAAGGCTTCCACTAGCGCCCCAACTTGGGTATCAGAGACTTGAGCTTGCACCGGGATTGTCCAAAGCCCGACAGTAACCATTACTGTGCCGAGAAATAATTGTCTAGCTTTTCTGACTAACTTGGAACTCATTGGTGGTACTCAGTTGTCAAGTAAACTACTCTTGCTAGGGGCTTAGCTCTCTAGGAGAGCCACTGCCTCTAATTAGTAACCTTGCTGAAAGAATTGTTACAGCAAAGCCTCTAAATTGGCCTAACTCTTGAGAGGTAGATAATGAATAACGCTAATCTTATTGAAGAAACCAATACTGCCTGCCTCAAGGAGCAACGCCTTATGAATAATCAGTTTCAGAAGTTTCCAATTGGGCGCATCAGTTTTGGACTCCTGAGAAACCTAATGCTGATGTCTACAGGCGGCATACTTATGATGGCACTGATTTTCGGCATTGGTATGTGGCGCACGGGGTCTCGTTTCTTCGGACAATTAGCTGCTACATTTAATGTGCCACAACCTTCACCCCAGGTTGACTTCCGCTCCCTCATCGTTCGTCAAGTACGTGGTGCCAGCGAATTGACGACTGCTGTTTTTACGATGGAGGCAGTGGTGCCTACCCGCCAGGACAGAACCTTAGCTGGTTATCCGATTGCCTCAACCACACTCCTCTTCATTGGCTATGGTGAGGTTAGGGCTGGGGTTGATTTAGGACAGTTAGCTCCAGAGGATGTCAAGATTGTTAACGATACCATTCAGCTACAGCTACCAGCACCTCGGATACTGGACAGCAAAATTGACGTGAATCGCTCCCAAGTTTACGACTATAATCGGGGCTTCTTGGGTTTGGGGCCAGATACAGCACCCCAGCTACAGATGCTAGCCCAACAAGAAACCTTGAAAAAAATTCAGTTGACAGCCTGCCACCAGGGTTTGTTGAACGAGGCTAACGATCGGGCACAACTTGTGGTATCTCAGTTGTTGAGTACAGCAGGGTATAAAAATTTTGAAGTGAAAACCCAAGCCCCTATGTCGGGAAGTTGTATGTAGGGGTGAGGGGGTGAGGGGGTGAG
>DNXU01000411.1:0-4705 GCA_003505715.1 Cyanobacteria bacterium UBA8803
CCCTCATCCCTCATCCTTCTCCCACAACTTAATAGCCTTGTCCTTACTCCCACTAACAATAAGCAGTCCATTAGGGTCAATGGCAACGGCAGAAACTAAGTCTGAATGCTCAACTAAGGTAGCAATTTCCTGACCTGTTTTAACCTGCCACAGCTTAATAGTTTTATCCCAGCTACCGCTAACTAAAGTCTCTCCATCACAGCTAAATACTAAAGCAGTAACAGACCAAGAGTGCCCCAAAATTGTCCGGATCGACTGCCCAGTTTCCCAGTTCCACAATTGAATGGTATTATCATCACTTCCCGTTGCCAACATTTTGCCATCTCTACTGAAAGCAACGGCCAACACTGCCCAAGTGTGACCCACTAAAGTCTCCCTCAGCTGGGGCAATAATTTCCCATCTTCTTTGACTTGCAAATGCCACAACCTTACCGTTCGGTCAAAACTGGCACTAGCCAGAACAGTGCCGCAAGGACTAAACGCTACTGAACTTACCTGCAAACTATGACTAGCGATCGTACAAACGAGTTCACCAGTTTGAACGTTCCACACTTTAACGGTCTTATCCCAACTACCACTGGCTAAATATTGACCGTCAGGGCTAAAAACCACAGACTTAACCTTATGAGTATGGCCTGTTAAGGTGTAGAGTTCTCCCCCAGCATTCAAGTTCCATAATTTTATCATTTGGTCATCACTACCACTCGCTAGGATTGTGCCATCAGGACTAAAGGCAACGGAATTAATAACGTCGGTATGTCCAGCCAGAGTATAAATAGTAGTCAGAGTATTTAAATCCCACAGGCGAATCTTTTTGTCATCGCTACCACTGGCTAGACAATTTCCCTTGCCACTAACGGCGACTGAATTAACCCCTAATTTATGGGTAAATGTATGTCGGCACTGCCATAAAGGGGCAGGTTTTGCGATTAGGTTAGTGGTTTTTTCTAAAAGTTGGCTCTTCAAACCGCTCCTACCTCTTGCCCTATTGATAGCTTGCATAACTTCCGTCGCTGATTGGAAGCGGTAGGTGAGGGCATTTTGGATGAGTTTATCTAAAATTTCAGTCAGGCTGTCACTTACCTGCTGAGTCAAATAGTCTCGCCAAACCCAACTATCATTTCCTACATCGAATAGGTCGAAGGGAGAAATACCAGTGAGTAAAGAAATACAGCTTACTCCTAAACTGTAAAGATCGCTGGCAAAAACCGCCTTGCCTCTTGCTTGTTCCGGTGCCACGTATTCGGGAGAGCCAATACTGGTGCCGATTTTCAAGGCTGTGCTACCCGTTACGAGTTGGGCAGCGCCAAAGTCAACTAATACAAGCTGTCCGGAGACGGGAAGTGGGGAGCGACGAATAATATTTTTGGGCTTGATATCTCGATGAATAATGTGGCGATCGTGAATAAATTGGAGAACGGGTAATAATTCATCCAGCAGCGACCAAATTTGAGATTCACTGAATGCTCCTTCTTCAGCAACTACCTGAGCTAAATTGGTGCCGTCAATAAAATCTTGGACTAGATAAAAATGCTGGTCTTGTTCAAAATATGCTAATAAAGTAGGAATTTGGGGATGATGGCCTAATTCAGATAAGAGTAAAGCTTCCTGTTCAAATAAGGCTTTGGCTTTTTGAAGAGTAGGGAGGGCTAATCCCTGAGGCAATAACTGTTTGATGACACAGGGAATTGCTGGGGATTTTCCTTCATCGAGGGCTAAAAAGGTTCTGCCAAAGCCCCCTTGACCGATTAACTCAAGTGCTAGATAGCGGTCTTTTAAACGTAAATTAAAGCCGCATTCCTGACACACCTGGTTGCGATCGCGGTTTTGCGGTTGGGGACAGTCTGGGTTTAGGCAATAGATTAAGGGCTTATGCACTTGCCCCCCTAACCCCCCAAATCTGGGGGGGATAAGAGTTAATTGCCCCTAGGTTTGAGGGACGGTGGGGGATATTTGGCGGATTTTGGGTAAGCCTTGAGATCATGGCAATACGCCGCTAAACCTCCGGCATCAAATCTACTTTGTAAAGGGTTTTACCCTCCAGATCGTGGATCGTAACTGTCATCACCTCCGTGGTGCTATCAATTTTTACTGTACCGAAGAACTGAAGACCGTCACTGGGAGGGCGGTTGGGTTTTATATTGGGTGGTATGCTTTGGAACTTGATTTGAGGGCCAAAGGTGTTATCGAGTTCGTTTGGTCCAAAATTACCTGCATGGAGGGGGCCAGTGACGAATTCCCAGAAGGGGTTAAAATCCGTAAACTGGGCTTTGGCGGGATCGTAATAGTGGGCGGCAGCATAATGAACGTCCGCAGTGAGCCAAACGACATTCCGAATAATGTTTTGCTTGATAAAGCGCAATAGATCGGCAAGTTCTAGTTCCCGTCCTAACGCTGAGCCGTCCCCATTCGCTAAATTCTCAAAGTTGGTTTTGCCATCTCGAACTACTAGTCCAATTGGCATATCGCTGGCGATGACTTTCCAAGTAGCTTTGGTGGTTTGCAATTGCTGTTTTAACCAGCGTACTTGCTCGTTTCCCAAAAATGCTGTCTCGGCACTTGCCTCTGGCTGACGGTTGGGACTATTCGGCCCTCGGTAACTGCGCTGATCGAGCATGAAAATATCTAAGGAAGGGCCGTAATTGAAGGAACGGAAAATCCGCTTGGGATCGCTTCCATGGAAGCGAATAGGCATATACTCCAAAAATGCCTGTTTTGCCCTAACCGCCAAGATATCGCAACTTTTTACTTGATAGCGATCGTCATCCATTAACATCTGGCCAGGATACCAGTTATTTCTGGTTTCGTGGTCGTCCCACTGAACTAACATAGGGACTTGGGCATTAAAACGGCGGACATTTTCATCAAGCAGGTTATAGATATAATTACCGCGAAATTCAGCCAGGGTTTCGGCAACTTTCGATTTTTCTGGAGTAGTCAGGTTTTTCCAGATGCTGCCGTCATCTAGCTTGACTTCTGCTGGAATAGGATTATCGGCATAGACTGTATCCCCAGAGTGAATGAAGAAGTCGGGATTTAACTGTCCTATGGTTTCATAGATTTTCATACCTCCCCACTCTAAATTAATTCCCCACCCTTGACCTGCGGTATCTCCCGACCAAGCAAAAAAGATATCGCGCTTGCTGGCAGGGGGGGTGCGGAAACTGCCTGTAACAGGGGCGCTGTAGAGATTGGTATCGGCTAGATCTTGAAAGGTAACTCGATAGAATATCTGCTGATCCGGAGGTAGATCTGTCAGGTTGACACGGGCTGTATAGTCGCTGCTGGCTAATGCCGCTGGCCCAACGATACGTTGCACGTTACCGAAGGATTCGCTGGTGTCATATTCCAAGATCATGCGGCTTTTGCGATCGCATCGACTCCAAATAACCGCACTCCCACTGGTAATATCCCCACTAGCAACTCCGTAAGGGATATGGGGACGCATCCGATCTGAGGTAATGATGCCGGGTGCTGCCACCTGTGCTAATCCAGATTTTGATAACAGGTTTGTAGTAATAAGGCTACCGCCTGTAATGGCTGACGTAAGTAAGAAACGGCGGCGAGTTAACTGGCGCTGATGTTTTTGTTTCATCGATTTTACCGTGAGACGCCATCTTCAGGATAACTATCAAATTGGTGATGGGTGATGGGTGATGGGTGATGGGTTATTTTTTATATTACCAATTACCAATTACCAATTACCAATTACCAATTACCAATTACCAATTACCCATCACCCATTACAAATATCTGTTAATTAACTTGATAATTTCTTCATATTCAAACTCTTCCGCAAGTTCCCAGACTATGGTAGCAAAGGGAGTATACTCAGGGTTTAATTGCTGGAGTCGGATGATGCCCTGCTCAACACCTGAAACATCACCAATCTCAGCTGCTTGAACCAGGGCAAGGAGTTCTTCTTTGGGTGGTATAACCATTTCTGTTATGGCAACTTGAGAGTAACAAATCGACTCATCCCCTACTTCTTGAGATTTATTTTTACCCTCACAGTCATAAATCCACGACACATTTAAGTAACTCTGGATTTTGTCTAACAAGTTTTCAACTTGGATAGGCTTGGCGAGAAAATCAGTGCAGCCAGATTCTAAGCTATTTTGTCGGTTGGCTATAAATGCATTAGCTGAAATAGCAATGATAATTATATCCCTAAATTCTGGTATTTGGCGGAGTTGTTGTGCCATCTCGTAGCCATCCATCACTGGCATGACTAAGTCAGTAAGAATCAAATCTGGTTGAAATTCAACAGCTTTTTCTACGCCCTCTTGTCCATCCGCTGCCTCTGCTAGTTCAAAGCCGATGGGTTCTAGCATATTGATGAGAACTGCCCGATTTTCCCAACGGTCTTCAACAATCAGGATTTTCCGTTTTTCTCCAGAGTAGCCAATGATGGTGTCGGTTGTTTTTATAGCTGTTGAATTGATCGGGATTGAAACGACGGGTACGTCTAGGTCGAACCAAAACTTGCTGCCAACTTTTGGAGTACTCTCGACCAAAACTTTGCTCCCCATAATATCAACAATTTTTTTCGTAATTGCTAGCCCTAAACCCGTTCCTTCCGCACGGCGGGAAGTATCCCCTACTTGCTCGAACGGTAAGAATATTTTTGCTAATTGTTCTGGTTTTATGCCGAGACCAGTATCTTCAATTTGGAAGCGGATTTGGTGGTTGGTTGTTGGTGGTT
>DNXU01000411.1:4748-11494 GCA_003505715.1 Cyanobacteria bacterium UBA8803
TTGGTGGTTGGTGGTTGGTTTTTTGTTGTTTGTATTTTATTGCTAATTTGGGATTGTCCTTTCCGAAGGACTTCAACCTTAAAGGTTACGCCGCCTGTATCGGTGAATTTGACGGCATTGGAAAGCAGGTTCATTAAGACTTGACGCAGTCGCTTTTGATCGGCATGAACTATGGTGGGCAGTTCGCTTGATGGCAGGTAGGTAAAGGTAAGAGATTTTTGGATGGCTTTCAGGCGAAAGATTTCAGTTAGGCCAGTGAGGAAGGAGGGAAAATTAAAGTTTTCTGGGTAGAGTTCGAGTTTTCCGGCTTCGATTTTAGATAGGTCTAAAATATCGTTAATCAGTGTTAAAAGGTGCGTACCGCATTGGTAAATAATGTCAACGCCTTCTTTTTGCTTGGGAGTGCAGTTTTTATCCCGTTGGAGAATTTGCGCGTAGCCTAAAATGCCATTAAGAGGAGTGCGGAGTTCGTGGCTCATACTTGCCAAGAATGTGCTTTTAGCCAGGTTAGCAGTTTCAGCAGTTTCTTTTGCCTGTTGTAGTGCGGCTTGTGAGAGTTTGCGTTCGGTGATGTCCTCAAAAATATAAAGACGCCCGAAGTAATGATCGCTCGCATCCCGGATCTGAGCAGAGAAACGGCGAATGGTGCGTCCATCGGCAAAGGGGATCTCATCCTCAATAACTATGCGGTTTTCTTCGCTTTGCAGTGGCTTGCAGGATTCAGCAAACGCTACCACATCCTGTAGCAAGGGTATGCAATCTGGAATGATATCGTTGTTAGTGAGAACACCTTGCTGCATTCGTTCCTCAAGATGCTCAATGCCCCAAATTTCGCAGAAGCGGTGGTTGAAGTAGAGAATGGCATCAGTGCGGTTGTCCACCACATAAAATGCCAAGGGTGAAGCTTCAGTCATCGAGCGCAGTAATGCTTCTTTCCACTGAAGTTGCTGCTCTGCAAGTTTCTTGTCGCTCACATCTCGATGGGTTCCCGTCATTCGCAAAGGTGTGCCATTGCGATCGCGAGCAACCACCTTACCGTAATTGGCGATCCATTTCCACTCCCCTGATTTAGTCAGAACTCGGTAGTCAAATTTGTAAGGAACTGAGCTGTCGGATAAATGGGCGTTTAAGATTTCCATCACCCAAGGTTTATCGTCAGGATGAATCAACCGATCCCAAGTGTTGAATTCCTGTGGCAGTTCGTGTGCATCGTAACCCAACATTTCTAGATACCAGGAGCTGAAATAAACCTCTCCCGTTGGGATATGCCAATCCCAAAATCCATCCCCAGAACCTTCTAAGGCGAGTTGCAATTGTTCCTCTCTCTCTCGCAAAGCTTCTTCTGTGCGTTTGCGCTCAGTAATATCCTTCATAAAGCAGTAATGCCCAGTGAAGTTGTTCTGCTCGTCGTAGGCTGCGATCATAACGAGTTGCTTGTAAAAGATAGAGCCGTCTTTGCGCCTGCCTCTTGCTTCAGCTTCTACCTTTCCGACTTCCAGCATTTGTTGGTAGGCAGCAATCATGTTTTCGCAATCTTCAGGGTGTACAGTGCGCGGCCATTCCATACCAATCATTTCTTCGGGTTGATAGCCAGTCATGTTGGCATAGGCTTTGTTAACAGTAACGTAACGTCCTTGCGTGTCCAGCTGTGAGATTCCTTCTACGGCATTTTCCAGTGCTGTACTCAATTCGCGGATTTCTTTTTCTGTCTGCTTGAGATGAGTAATGTCTTCAGCTAACCCGATAAAGCGCAGGGGTTGTCCGGCGTCGTCACGCACCACTGAAATATCAGCAACAACCCAACGAATAGAACCATCCGGTCGAATAATTCGATACTCCCGGTGGACTGCATTTCCTTGAAACTGTTCTCTAATAGAATTTAGAACTAACTCGCGATCTTGCGGATGCACTGCCTCAATCCACGAATCAGGGTTTTCATAGAGGCTGGCACAGCTACGTCCCCAAATTTTTTCGTAGGCTGGACTGACGTAAAGAGACTGACCGGAACTGGCCGATCGCACAAAGAAGAACTGATCGACATTTCTGGCAATTTCTTGGAATCGTTCTTCACTTTCTATTATGGCTTGTTCAAATTGCTTGCGATCGCTGATATCCCGTAAAATGGTAGTAAAGATTTTTTCACCGTTGATTTCCAGCTTAGAAATTGAGGCTTCAGCAGGAAACTCAGTACCATCTTTGCGACGACCAAAAATCTCCCTGCGCTCTCCCATTCGTCGCGCCCTACCAACAGATTTAGCAAAGGCAGTAATATGCTGACGGTGAATTGCTCTCACACCAGCAGGTAACAGAAAATCGAGAGGCTGGCCTAAAACCTCATCTGCTTGGTAGCCAAAAATATGTTCAGCTCCCTGGTTAAACAGGGTAATCCTTTGCTCAGCATCTACTGTAATAATGGCATCGTTAGCAATTTCTAGAATACCTGCAAATCGAGTTTGCGAGGCTTGTAAAGCTTCAGTCTTTTGAGCTACTTCGGTTTTTAAGATGCGATGGTAATCGGCTAATATTTTTTGAGATTGTTTGCGTTCAGTGATGTCAAAGAAAGCTGTAATCGCATAAATAATGTTTCCTTGCTGGTCGGTAATCGGTGCTGCATGTACCTCAAAGGGAATAATTTTCCCATCTCGATGAAGTTCTATATCATCAAGAAATACCGTTTCGCCTTTGATCGCTCGTAAGGCGGGTAGTTCTTCGATGGGGTATAGCTGGTTTTGGCGGTAGAGTTGATAAGCCGCTGCCAGTTCTTCAGAGGCAGCGTCTGGGATAGTGTCTATGCCAAGTAAACGCTTGGCCGTCGGGTTGAAGTACGTAACTTTCCCGGTCGTATCATGAATAGCTACTCCTAAAGGTAAGGCTTCGAGAGATTGATGCAGTTGGCTCTCACTCTGCGCTAAAGCTGTATTTAAGGAGTGAAGTTCACCAAAAGACTGCTGTAGTTGTGCTGCCATTGTATTAAAGGAATTGGCCAGTTCTCCCACTTCATCAGCCCGTTCAATTTCTACAGGTTGATCCCATTTACCATTGGTAATATGTTTAGCGGCACTATTTAAACGCACAATTGGTTTGCTAATCCAACGAGTCGCGAGAATACCAACACTTACAGAGCAAATTAAAGCACCGATACACAACAGGATAGTGGTGCAATTATTGTTGTGAATTTGTTCCATAAAATCTGATTCTGGAACTACCACCACAACCAACCAATCCAAACCATAGTTATCTCGGTAAGGAGCCACCCGGACAAACTGCCGCTCGTGGTTACTCACCAAATTGAGTTGTTGGGTTGTTTGCAGGGTGTGGAAGTTACCAAATTTCTTGATGAGTTGCCGAGTAATATCTCGCGTTCGGGCATCCTTACTATTTACAGCTAGCAATCGCGTTGGTTCCCCTGTTGCTGGCTGCACGAAAGGTATTTCTAAAGTGGATGTGGCAACTAAATTGCCAGAACGCTCCAGGATAAAAGTCTGTCCCGACGGTGAGAATTTTAGCTGCTCCAGAAAGGTACTGATTCCCGACAGAGTAAAATCAGAGCCAAAAACCCCCCGCCATTTGCCAGCAGCATCGTAGATGGGAGCCAGGGCGAAAATTCCTAATGTGGGTAGAATCTTGTAAACAGAAATTGGAGACCAGGTTTGTGGGCTGGTGGCTTTGGCATACCGATACCAGGGAGTTGTGCGGTTATCGATATGGATGGTATAGATGAGTTGGCGAGGATTGCCTTTTTTGTCAACTAAATAGTAATGCCTTTTACCCGGATCGCTACTTTTCACGCTCATCAAGAAGGGAATACCGATGGACAAGTCCTCCCCAGTTAGCTTTTCGGCTTGTTTGACAATTTCCTCACTATGAAAGCGCCCGTACCAAATTAATTCTCCTGGCTCGTTGCCAAAGAAGATGCCTTGGATTAAAGGATGCAGGGTGGTTTCTTGCCAAAATTGCTGCCGCAATTGCTCAAAGTCGTTGATGTCCAAGGTTCCCTGCTCTACTGCCAGACGGTTCGCAGCTACAATGTCTTGGGGGGCGTTGAGGTAGGTAGTGAGGCGATCGCTAATTCGCTCTCCCACCTGTGCCATTAACTGATGAGCCAGATTCTCTACAGCGTTCTGCCCACTTTTGAAGGAGAGATACCCCACTAATCCCACTGTGCCAACAATTTGCAGGACAAAGGGAACAACCAGAACAGTTTGCAGGGGAAGTTTTCCAGCAACTCTGGCAGCTAAGCGGTTGAGAGTTTGAAAGAGCATAGGGATGAAGGTTGTGGGAGCTTTAGGAGAGCGATCGCCTACAGCACCTCCAAGAAATGCGATCGCTGCTCCCACATCAACCTAACCTAAATCGAATGGCACTGAGTTAAGCCATTTGTTGTAAATTATTTAAATTAGTTATATCAAGCCCGGTTGTGTAGATATCATTTGTAGTAGGCACTTTAGTGCCTGACAAGGCTTTATTTCCTACCACTCAAGTGGTTGCTACAAACCTATCTGTTTAGACAAGGCCAATACTACCAGACAGGATATTAATTGGCTCCGTTGTTGTTAGGTCGCTTCAACTCCGTACACTTAGCTAAAGCCTGTTCGTAGGCAATTTGGTACTCACGACCGCCCAACATCACATCACCGTAATACTCGTAAGGTGCTGCCCCATAAACGGGAAGTGGTGGATCGTCTGGATAATCTTCTTTGGCTTCTTCAACAGCGGCTACAAGTTGCTTAAGGCTAAGACGTTGAGCCGGAAAGTAGTAAAGTTCTTCAGCAGTTTGGTTCAAGTGGGGTAGGTTGGGATCGACCAGACTTTCCTCTAGCTCGATCCAACTATGTTCAATAGGTTTGCCCGACTTGCCCGCTTTTACTAAAAAGCCTTGAACATAAATCGCACTCTCTATCAATTTAGCGGCTTTGTAACAATTATTAAAAGAATCTTTCGCTTTGCTTTTGATCTGTTTGGCCGTTTCTAAAGAAAGCGTTGTATCTAGAGGTTTACTCATTTGTAATTCTAAAGCTACATTTAGAGCCTCCTAGGCTAGGAGACCCTAAATGCCTATCTTAAGGGAAGATGGAGGTTAGGCGGTGCTGAAGCATTTGGGGAAATTGAGCATAGTATTGTTGGTTGAGTGGGGAGGGATGGGGTAGGGGGAGAAGCATTACCGAGCGTTCGTGCAGTTTGCCTTGTTCATCTTCAGCCTTAAGGGTAATGGGCAAGCTTTCACTATAGCGATCGCTCCCTGCAAAAAATTTAGTCAGAACCCCTTTGCCAGCATAAGGCGCAAACCATTTAAAAGCTTCATTGCCTAGGGTAATAATACAATCCCCCTGCCAGTGGAGTACCAGCAGTTGTTCCAGAAAGGGACGAAATCGCTTCTTGACAGCTTCTGAGTAGGCTTTATTTCCGGGGGGTTTGTAAGGAACGGTGTTGGTGAGGAGGACGCGATCGAGAACCACAGAGGTATCTGTGCTGTTATTTGGCTGTTGGTGATAAATAGCATGATACAGACCTTGTCGCACGAGCCGACCAGCGGCACCATAAAGGGGTTGTTGGGCAAAGACTTCATCTTTCCCTAAATCACGAGCAAAAAAGCACAACGAACTTTCCAGATTACCTGCATAAAGAATAGGCATTTCCGGATCTAAACCCGCTTCTCGATATACGGGTTCATCAATGGGAAAGGACTCCCGTTGGGCTTCGGTATAGATTTGGGCAATTAGTTGGGTGATATCTGGCATAATAACTAATAAATGAGAGGGGAATGGGTAATTGGTTATTATTTCAGGAGTTAGGCCTTTTGCCCCCCTGCCCCCCAACCTTGGGGGGAGAAACTTCTATAGGACTTCGCAGAACCTCGTACAAATTACTCCCCCAGCTCCCCAAATTTCTCTATCGACAATAAATCCGCCCTGCTTTCTTTAGGAGCTACTCGGCGCT
Source organism: Cyanobacteria bacterium UBA8803 (assembly GCA_003505715.1). Taxonomy (GTDB): domain Bacteria; phylum Cyanobacteriota; class Cyanobacteriia; order Cyanobacteriales; family Coleofasciculaceae; genus UBA8803. Next base: position 10,686 of record DNXU01000411.1, read on the forward strand.
AGGACACGACTCAGCCAAGACACAGCGCGAACAGGCTGGTGTTTTGGCATTGCAAACCTCTCTACCGTGATAGGTGAGGCTGACAAAACAGTTCCCCCACTCTGACTGGGGTAAAAGTTGCATCAAGTCTTTTTCAATACGATCTAAATCGGTTTGTTGAGTAAACCCTAAGCGCTGACTGAGACGTTTAACGTGGGTATCGACTGTGACGCCGACATCAATGCCATAAGCGTAATGCAACACCATCGTGGCAGTTTTGCGAGCAACTCCTGGCAGTTTAACCAGTTCATCAATATTGGGAGGGACTTGACCGCCGAACTTCAAGACCAGTATACGGCAGGTGGCTTGAATATTTTTAGTCTTGTTGCGGAAGAACGATAAGGGGCGCAGAATGCTTTCTATGCGATCGGGGTTAGCTTTTGCGATCGCATCAGCGTCAGGATAGCAGCGATACAGTTCGGCGGTGACTGAGTTGACGCGCTCATCCGTGCATTGAGCAGCCATAATGACGGCTAGCAGCAGTTGCACTGGGGTTTCGTAGGTGAGGGGACAGGGTTTGTTGGCATAAAGCGGCTTGAGACGTTCCAGAATATCTAGGGCTTGCTGTTGCTTGGGCGCTATATCTTGCGTCAGACTCATAGAAACCTCCAGTGGGAAACAGAGGGCAAAATTTTAGTACATATGTACTATTATACTAGATGCAGTAAGCTTTGTCTTTACGGGAGGTGAATAAAGCTTAAGAGTAAAACGCAAAGAACGCAAAGCTTAGCCCTTACCAGAGGTATAATCAACAACAAACAACCAACAAC
>DNXU01000411.1:11622-14992 GCA_003505715.1 Cyanobacteria bacterium UBA8803
CCAACAACCAACAACCAACAATTCTACTTACCAATACAGAAGCGACTGAAAATCCGGTCAAGTAATGATTCCGTCACTTCCTCACCTGTAATTTCTCCTAAAGCTTGAATTGCTCCTCGTAAATCAATCGTCCAAAAATCTAGGGGTAATTGCTGGGCGATAGTTTCTTGCACTTGCTGAAGTGATATCTTCGCCCTGGTTAATGCTGCTGCTTGCCGTTGATTAATCGCTAAATCTAGATCGGCAGCTTGGAGATTACCTTGATGTATTGCTGCCATAATGGTGGTTTCTAAGTCCTCAATTCCTTGATTCTGGGCCGCAGCTGTGCTAACTATCCACTTAATATCCCCAGGATAGGATACTGTATTTACAGGAGCTAGGTCAGTTTTGTTAATAACTAGAATTAGGGGACGATGCTCTACTTGCTCGTAAATTTCTAGATCGGCAGCAGTCCAGCCTATGGTAGCCTCAATTACCAACAATACTAAGTCTGCCCCTTGAGCCGCACGACGCGATCGCTCTACCCCAATCTTCTCTACCCGATCGTCGGTTTCCCGAATTCCAGCAGTATCCAGTACCTGCACGGGTATTCCCCCCACTACTAACTGCGACTCCACCACATCGCGGGTAGTACCGGGTAAGTCGGTGACAATGGCGCGATCGCTCTGACTCCAGGCATTGAGCAAACTCGACTTGCCCACATTCGGACGCCCGACAATTGCTACTTTTAAGCCCGTGCGCAGGAGTTCTCCTCGATCTGCTGTGGCTAGGATATGGGTAACTTGTGCCAATACTTGCTCTAGTTGGGCAACTACCTCAGCTTCATCTAGGGGTGGCAAGTCCTCTTCAAAATCAATGCGGGCTTCAATTTCTGCCAAAATATCCAAACAAGTGGCTCTGAGTTGGCGAATGGGTGCGGCTAGTTTACCTTGCAAACCTGCTAAGGCAGCTTGGGCGGCAGCAGGGGAACGGGAACCCACTAAGTCGGCAATACTTTCTGCCTGAGTCAAATCCAAACGCCCGTTTAAAAAAGCCCGCAGGGTAAATTCTCCCGGTTGAGCTAACCGCGCTCCCTCTTCCAGGCACAACTGCAACACCTGCTGCACTGGCATGATACCGCCGTGGCAATGGAATTCAACTACATCTTCACGAGTGTAGGAGCGGGGGGCGTGCATGAGCAGTAATAGTGCTTCATCAATTATCTGTTTGGTGTGGGGGTGACGCACGTAACCGTAGAGAATGCGGTGAGTTTCCCAAACCTGATGCCCTGGAGCGTGGAATAGGGTACGAGCGATCGCGATCGCCTCATGCCCCGACAGCCGCACAATGCCTACGCTGCCCTGTTGCGGGACAACTGCGGTTGCGATCGCGGCAATCGTTTCACCTTGTAGGGACATTAGCCAGTCTAAATGAATTGCAAAATTTTCTGTTCTCGATTTCCCTTTTTCTTGTTTATTCACTCAAAACTTTAATGCATTCCTGTAAGTTTTGAGTGGCAAATTCCGGCGCTTTTTCAAAACCATGTTGATGAAGCTCACTTATTTTTATCGATTCCATTTCGTCAAATGACCATTTAGCACCCTCTACCGCTGGTTCAAAATAAGCAATCTTAACATTACTAATCGTATTAACATCTGCTGTCCCTTTAAAGCAATGGCTATTATCAGTTTGTAATAAGTACTCTTGTCCAATCAGGACATTACCCGTTTTCGTGAAAACTAAATACTTGCTGCCCGGTTGGTTTACCTCTGGTGATTCACCATAAAAATAATTGCCGTCGGGTAAATTTTTAATATCCTGATTGTTATCAGGAGCTGTCTGAGGTTTGGCGGGAGCTGGGGAGGAAGTCTGAGGTTTGGCTGGCTTTGGTGAAGAAGTCTGGGGTTTAGCCGGATTTGGTGCAAAAACCTTAGTTTCTGGCTGTAGTTGCTGATAAGCCTGAGTTTCTGGAGGAACTGGCGGATAAACCTGAGTTTGCGGTGGAACTGGTGGATCAGCCTGGATGTTTTGTGGAGTTGCCGGAGGAGCTTGAGCGTCAGGTGGACTTGGCAGGGAATTACCCTGAGCATAGCCAAAGGGAGTCTGAGCATCTGGCAGAATTGGCAAGGCTCCCTGAGTGTCTGGCGGAGCTGGTATACTTGTCTGAGCTGCTGGCGGAGTTGGTTGCTCACTTTTGCAGCCGAAAGAACTCACTCCCAAAACTACCAAAATCCCTAGTAAGTAAATCAGCTTACTACCCCGACAGGTCATCTTTCCTGCTTTATGGTTAAATGCTGTTTCAAAAAAGCGTCGCATTTGTTTGCATATTTTAGTATTTAGCATAGGTATAGGCATAAATTCTAATATTTCTCCCTCCTCCCCCCCTCTCCCTTTCCCTCTCCCTATCTCGCACCTTACTCGATCTCGACTTCTAGCTTGTAGGTTGCGTTCCCACGAGTACCACTAACAATGATGGAATAGTCTCCCGTAGTTGGCAATGTGACGCTGGCGCTAGTCTTTTCTTGCTCTATAGTTGCTCGATTAGGAGCAATAATGTCAAAAACTGCATTGTCCTCAACAGCGGTGATGCTAACTGTCATATTTTGACCCGCTTTAGCACCTAGGAGATAAGTGTGCCTATTGCCTCGTTCTACAGAATTTTCAATGACACTTTTGGTTGTCCCTCGCGCAAACTGGACGCGGATGGGAGCAGAGGTTGGTTGAGTGCTGGTAGAACAATCAACTTTTTGGTAGGTTTCTCGACCTGTATTTAAGGAATCCCCGGTTAAGATCCAAGTTTCTTGACTATTTTGGGTATCGTTCTCTATTTTAGTTGTAATAGCTAGTTCTAAGCTATTTTCCTTTAAGGTTCCTGCAAAGGTTTGAGTATAAGAACTATAATACCCGGCCTGTTCATTGTGAATAGTTGCCTCAGTACTGCCCGTTACTCGATTGTCTGGCTCAATAGTTAATTGAATCGAGGAAGACAGAGTTTTGGATTCAATCTCAAAGCAATAGGCTCCGGATTTTATTTTTGGGCTATTGGATATTTTTGATACTGCTTGATTTTTAGGTGGCTTTTGAGTACTATCGGCAGATAATTTTTCTGGCAGATTTGCTGCTTGTTTTTTTGCACCATCGCTAGGTGATCTTTCTTTAAGATTGGCCGAAGGCTGCTGGGCATCATCGGCAGATGATTTGGCTTCCAGATTGGAAGATGATGTTTCTTGGACATTGGCAGGCTGACTATTTTCAACAGTGGCAGAAGGCTGCCCACAACTTGCCATCAATAGGAGAAGAAGCAAACTAATAAATGAGCGAAGATTGAAGAAATTAATATTCATATATCTAGAATAGGGAGAGGGTGAGGGAGTGAGGGAGCGAGGGAGTG
>DNXU01000411.1:15072-19942 GCA_003505715.1 Cyanobacteria bacterium UBA8803
CCCTGCGACAGGTTTTATTATGGTTAATCAATCGGACATGATATAAATTATTTGCATCCTTGGTTGTGGGCGATCGCTCATGGCATCTAGTTTTCAACAATTCTGAACTCCTGTATTCATCTGTTGATGCGTTCTGCTGTACGCAGTTCCCAATCGCTATTTTCTACTCCTTCATCCCTAATTCCGGGAAGATAGCCTGCGGCAACGCAATCCTCAACGATTTGCTCAACCATAGGCCAAAGACCGGGTATTCCGTCTTTCACCGGGGCCATGCGTTGCATTACTTGGTTTTGGTTAATGCCATGGAGTTGCCAAGTTTGTCCCTGATTTTGTTGATTTTGTAGTAGAGGCTGCAAGCGGTCTAAGGCAGCGGCAAATCGAGCGGTAGCTGTCTCAAATGCTTCAAATTCTTCCCAAATTTCCCGCAATTGTTGCCCTTGCTCTGGGGGAAGCATCCCAAAGATGCGGGTGGCTGCAATTTGTTCCCTGGTTGCCCGATCTTGGTTGCCCTGTAAGTCATAGCAGAAGGTGTCTCCGGCATCGATTTCCACTAAATCGTGCAGGAGTAACATCTTGATAGCACGGAATAAGTCAACGTTAGGGGGTGCGTATTCGGTTAGGACTATTGCCATGATAGCTAAATGCCAGGAGTGTTCGGCACTGTTTTCCTGGCGGGAGTTATCAGTTAAGCGGGTTTGGCGAAGAACGCTTTTAAGTTTGTCGATTTCGATAATGAATTGAATTTGTTGGGTAATTCCGGTAGTCATACTAGAGAATTTTTGGTTTTCTCCTTAATAAGGATAAAAGATAAGCCCGCAGGCAAGACGCCTGGGGCCTTTAATAAACCGAGTGGTTGGCAATAAAGCCTTTTGAGGCACTGAAGTGCCTACTACCAACCATTAAGGGTGCAACCGGACATGATATTACTAGCGAACTTCTAGCATCGGGGCTAAGGAAACGCGATCGCTACCGCTAATGGCAGGTGCTGAGTAGATTGGCTGAGCTGCTTTTGCGACTGCTGGTTCAGCTAGGGTTGGCACGGAATCTCGCAGCCGTGCGGTTAACTGTACCGTTGTAGCATCATACATTCCAGTAACAATTTTGGGATATAAGCCAATGCCAATCACCGGAACCATTAAACAAGCAATGATAAATACCTCTCGCGGTTCGGCATCGATGAGGGCTTGGCTTTCTACTAACTCCTTGTTTTCCGGGCCGTAGCACATCTCCCGGATCATCGATAGCAAGTAGATCGGGGTCAAAATTACGCCCACTGCTGCTAGTAAGATGACTAGCACCTTAAAGGTGGAATTGTAAGCATCACTGGTAGCAAAGCCAACAAACACCATTAATTCTGCGACAAATCCGCTCATGCCCGGTAATGCTAAAGATGCCAGCGAACAGGTTGTCCACATGGCAAACATCTTCTGCATCCTCAGTCCGACACCCCCCATTTCATCCAGCATCAGGGTATGCGTCCGATCGTAGGTGGCACCCACAAGGAAGAAGAGGCTAGCGCCAATCAAACCGTGGGAAATCATTTGCAGAACCGCCCCACTCAAGCCCAACTCGGTAAAGGAACAAATACCAATCAGCACAAATCCCATGTGGGAAATAGAGGAGTAGGCAATCTTCCGCTTCAGGTTACGCTGAGCAAAGGAGGTGAGGGCAGCATAGACTATATTAACCACCCCTAAAATTACCAACGCCGGAGCAAAGTAGGCATGGGCATCGGGGAGTATTCCGGCATTCATCCGTACCAGGGCATATCCCCCCATCTTGAGGAGAATTCCGGCCAGTAACATGTGTACGGGAGCAGTTGCTTCCCCATGAGCATCAGGCAGCCAAGTGTGCAAGGGGAAAATTGGCAGCTTGACGGCATAGGCAATCAGGAAAGCAGCATAGAGCCACAATTCGATATTTAAGGCGTAATCCTTCATAGCCAGCGATCGCATATCGAAGGTTACGGTATCTCCGTAGAATGCCATCGCCAAAGCTGCTACTAGAATAAACAGCGAACCGCCTGCGGTGTAAAGGATAAACTTGGTTGCTGCATACAGACGCCGTTTGCCTCCCCAAATCGACAGCAGCAGGTAAACCGGAATCAACTCCAGTTCCCAAACCAGAAAGAACAACAACATATCCTGAACCGCAAACACGGCAATTTGACCGCCGTACATTGCCAACATCAGGAAATAAAACAGCTTGGGCTTGAGCGTCACTGGCCAAGCCGCCAGCATTGCCAGGGTGGTGATAAAACCAGTCAGTAAAACTAAGGGCATCGATAAACCATCGACGCCCACTGACCAATTTAAATCTAACTGCGGCACCCAGGCATATTTCTCTACGAGTTGCAAGCTGGGATTAGCAAAGTCGTAGTTGGTGACGACTGCCCAAACAATCAGAATAAAATCAATTAGCCCGACAATCAGGGCATACCAGCGTTCCCAAAAGCCATTCTTCTCCGGCAGAAATGGAATCAGCAGGGAAGCGGCAATGGGAAACAGAATAATGGTTGTTAGCCAAGGAAAATCTGTCATTGGTTATTTGTTGTTGGTTATTGAGCCACAAACAACAAACTACAAACAACAAACTACAAACAACAAACTACAAACAACAAACAACATTTCATGTCAGTCCAGAGACAATCACAAAACCCAATACTGCGCCAAAGACAATCAGAGCATAGAATTGAGGGCGACCGTTCTCCAAATATTTCAGACCTTCACCGCTGATGAGGGTAAACAAGCCTGTCAGGTTGACTGCACCATCAACGACTCGGTAGTCAACTTCCATAACCTGCCGTGCCAACCGACGGCTGCCCTGAACGAAGAGTCGGTCGTAAATCTCGTCAAAGTACCACTTATGGAGGGACAACTCGTAAAGCTGCGGGATCTTTTGGGCGATCGCAGCTGGGTCAATCTTGCGCATTAAGTACATCAAGGAGGCAAGGGTAATGCCAATCAAGGCAATTCCGACAGAACTGCCTCCCATCAGGATAAATTCCGTCCAGTTAAATGCTGCTTCATGCTCAATCACTTCGGCGACTGCTTCGGTTGGTGGGTAGATAAATGCCTCGAAGTAGTTGTTAAAGGGCGTCCCTACCAAACCGATCAGCACCGATGGCACTGCCAGCAGCAGCAATGGCAGCGTCATGGTTAGGGGTGACTCGTGCGGAAACTCGCTGTGGCTGTGGTCGTGGCCGTGAGCTTCCATAGCTGCAAGTTCTCTAGTATCCATTGCCCCAGGCCCAAAGGCTGGCATAGGTTCAGCTACTGCGGCCTTCAACTGCTGCCGAATATTCATCATATTGCCCCGGAATTCGCCCTCAAAGGTCGAGAAATACATCCGGAACATATAAAACGCGGTGATACCAGCAGTCAGCCAGCCTACCAGCCAAAGAGCTGGATTAGCTGCAAAGGCACTGCTCAAGATTTCATCCTTCGACCAAAACCCAGCAAAGGGAGGAATGCCGCAAATGGCAAGATTGCCAATGAAAAAGGTGAGGGCGGTAATGGGCATAAACTTGCGCAAGCCCCCCATCAACCGCATATCCTGGGCTAAATCGGGGTCGTGGCCGACGACGGCTTCCATACCGTGAATCACCGAGCCAGAGCAGAGGAACAGCATTGCTTTGAAATAGGCGTGGGTCATCAGGTGGAATAAACCAGCCGAATAGGCTCCAATGCCCATCGCCATTACCATATACCCTAACTGAGAGACTGTGGAATAGGCCAGACCTTTCTTGATGTCATTTTGAGTAATTGCGATCGTGGCTCCTAAAAAGGCGGTAAATCCTCCCGTCCAAGCCACCACGTTCATTGCCACTGGAATGTTGGCAAAGACTGGGTACATGCGGGCAATCAAAAATACCCCAGCTGCCACCATCGTGGCGGCGTGAATCAACGCGGAAATCGGCGTAGGGCCTTCCATAGCGTCGGGAAGCCAAACATGCAAGGGGAATTGGGCAGATTTGGCTACCGGGCCTAAAAACACTAATACGGCAAACAGTGCTGCCAAACCCGCGCTAAGGTAACCGGATTCTACAAACTCTTGCAAGCGGGTGCCCATGACATCAAACTCGAAGCTACCCGTTGCCCAGTAAAGCCCCAACATGCCCAACAGCAGACCGAAGTCACCCACGCGGTTGACAACAAACGCTTTTTGACAAGCATCAGCTGCGGCTTTGCGATCGTACCAGAACCCAATCAGCAGGTAAGAACACATGCCGACTAGTTCCCAGAAGATATAAACCTGTACCAGGTTGGGACTGATAACCAGACCCAACATGGAGGAGCTGAACAGACTCAAATAGGCATAGAAACGAACATAACCAGGGTCATGAGCCATGTAGCCATCGGTGTAGACCATCACCAGAAAAGCGACGGTGGTTACAATGACCAGCATCAAAGCCGTCAAGTTATCGATGGTGTAACCCATCATCAAGTGGAATTTTCCCGCTGCTGCCCATTCCAACATGCGGGTGAACGGCTCGTGTCCGTGAATTTGACTCCAAAGCAACGCAAAGGAGAGTACCATCGACGCCCCCAGTAAGGAGACGATAAAAACAGCGATCAGCTGCCGCAGACGGTTAGTTGCTTTGTTTACTGAGATTAGCCCCAGACCGACCAGCATTGCCCCTGCTAAGGGCAAGACTGGAATCAACCAGGCATATTGATAAAGCGGTTCCATTGAAGATAGCCTACTTTAGATTTCTTCACTATTTTGGCAAACCGTTAATTACTGTGACATAGACCCATTCAAAAATAAAGCTGGCTTCCATCGGCCAGACCCCAAGTAAAAATACCTATTTACACCAAAAACCATCGGGTGATACTTTTTCCCGATGGTTATACCTGGCAAAGAGTAA
>DNXU01000410.1:0-3039 GCA_003505715.1 Cyanobacteria bacterium UBA8803
CGCCCTACCAAGGTTGGGGGGGCTAATTAAGGAATGAGTGTGATAATTTGATGGTGTATTGTCAATTTCCTATTAATTTCCCCAGCGCTCTCTCACGCTGGAGTTTTCTTGAATTTCGCCTTGGGTATCCAGCTCTATAGCAACATTTCTTAAAATTTATGGGCTATTTCTTTGCTCTACTGCTAGCCTAGATATTGACAGATGTAGCTGTTTGCTGTAATGAAGTCTCACAAGACTATTCTGGTAGTAGAGGACTCCCAAACCCAACGTACTTTAATGACCAACTGTTTGAAATCAGTTGGACTAGATGCGATTGGAGCCGCCAATGGAGAACAAGCCCTACAAGAGTTCCAACGCTACCGCCCCTGTCTAGTCCTTCTAGATGTAGTGATGCCCAGAATGAACGGCTACGAAGTTCTGCGGCAATTGAAGCGATCGCCTGAAGATAAGCCAGTCGTAGTGATGTGTACGATTAAAGGGGAAGAATGCGATCGCTATTGGGCCAATCAACAAGGAGCAGATGGTTACCTAGTCAAGCCAATTCGTCCTCAGCAGCTGATTGATACTGTTAGAGAGTTTTTGAAGGATGAGGTAGATCCCCTGAACTTCTGAACTCCTGTATTCTTCTATTCAATTGCGCTGACCTGCTTTTTCTGTAACCTCTACAGGTTCAAGAGATTCTGTTTCATGGGATTGTCCGTTACCGTACTTCTGTATCAATCGAGACTGAGCTTGGGTGGCAATGACATAAAATACTGGCACTACATAAAGACTCAAAAACGTCGAAACCAGCATTCCTCCTAAAACCGTCATCCCTAGAGAGACTCGACTGACTGCCCCGGCACCCGTGGCAAAGGCTAAAGGCACCAGACCAAAAATCGTGGAAAATGCTGTCATCAGGATCGGGCGAAACCGTACATCTCCTGCCTCCATGGCGGCTTTGGCGATCGATAATCCCCGCTCTCGCAGTTGGTTGGCAAATTCGACAATCAGAATCGAGTTCTTCGTTACCAAACCGATCAGCATAATTAGACCAATCTGGCTGAAGACATTGATCTGTAAACCAAACAATAACAGTGCTCCAAATGCACCCAAAAGTGAGAGCGGTACGGCTAATAAAATAATCAACGGGTCGATATAACTCTCAAACTGAGCCGCCAAGACCAGAAAAATAAACGCCACCGCCAGACCGAAAATATAGAGTGTAGATTGACCAGCTTCTCGGAACTCCAGAGATTGACCTGCTAAGGTAGTGCGAATATCTGAGGGCAAAACTTCCTGAGCCAGCTTTTCCAGTGCATCAAGAGCATTCCCTAAAGTATATCCAGGGGCAGGAGAGCCAGTAATCTTAGCGGAACGCGCCCGATTGTAGTGACTGATTTGGGGCGGTGTGGTGGAGGGTGTTACTGTCACTACACTACTGAGCGGCACCAGCGTACCTGCTTTAGTTCTGATATAAAAATCCTTGATATTTTCTGGAGTTGCCCGAAACTCTTTTTCCGCCTGCACGACTACTTCCGAACGGCGGTTGCCTCGGTTAAAGCTAGTAATGTTTTGCCCACCCAACAGAATTTGTAAGGTGCGGGATACATCTCTGACAGAAACCCCCAAGTTAGCCGCAGCAGCTCGGTCAATTGTAATAGTTAACTCTGGCTTGTCCAGCTTTAAATCGGTGTCTACATTCACCAACTGAGGTAACTGACGTGTTCGATTAGCTAAATCTGCTGACACCTGTGCTAAATTTTCCAAGTTATCCCCTTGCAGGACAAACTCCACAGGCTGACTAAACCCCGCTCCTGGTAGGGAAGGTGGATTTACAGGTAGCACAAACGCATCAGTTAAGGTCGCAAACTTGCCAAACATTTGGCCTACCGTCGCTTGTTGGGATTGGCTGGGTTCCTGACGCTCCGACCAAGGCTTGAGTTTGACAAAAGCAATCCCCTGATTCACTTGTCCCGGCCCAGCACGACCAAACGCAGCGACGGTAAAGTAACTTTGTGCCACGGGTACTTGACTGTAGATGTCTTCAACTTGCTGCATTACCCGATCGGTGTAGTTAAGACTGACCCCTTCTGGTGCCCGCACAATGGTAAAAATCGCCCCTCGGTCTTCCGTAGGTAGAAATTCTTTCGGCAGTAACCCAAAAGTCCAAGCTGTCAGTCCCAACGACAGGAAAAACCCCAAAACCACCAGAATTTTCAAGGACATCAAACGCCTTAAAGACCACTGATAGATAGCACGAGACCGAGTTACTCCCCATTCAAACCCATCGAGAAACCACCGGATTGGGGAGTAGCGCTGTAAAAGTGACTTCCTGCCCTGCTCCCCTGCTTCCCCATTCCCCTCTGGTTGACGCAACAATCGGGCTGACATAGCAGGAGCGAGGGTGAGGGCAACTACTGAGGAAAATACCACTGCACCCGCAATGGTAAGGGCAAATTCATTAAACAGGCGACCAGTTGTACCCCCAGCAAAAGCCACCGGGACAAATACCGCAATTAACACTACCGTAGTGGCAATAACAGCAAAAACAACTTCTGTAACGGCTGAAAAAGTGGCGGGAAAGGGAGCCATCCGCTTTTCTTCAATGTAGCGGACAATATTTTCCAGCACCACGATCGTGTCATCTACAACTAAACCAGTTGATAGGGTCAGAGCAAATAGGGTGAGGGTGTTAATGGAATACCCCAGAAAAAACATCAACCCAAAGGCTCCAATCAGGGAAACTGGAATGGTCACCGCAGGAATCAGAGTGGCACGCCAGTCCCGTAAGAAGAGGAAAATGACCAGGATAACTAAAAAGATTGATAAATAAAGGCTGCCCCAAACCTCCTCAATTGCCAGCTCGACAAACTCGGAACTATCGAAAGCGACCTTATAATTGAGACCCTCCGGAAAACTCCGCGAGAGTTGTGCCATCTTCTCTTTAACTGCTTCAGCCACCTCTAAAGTATTGGCCTTGGAAACTTTCACCACCCCCAAACCCACTGCCGATTGGCCGTTGAACCGCACAAACGAGCGTTCATCTTCTGCACCCGG
>DNXU01000410.1:3050-3821 GCA_003505715.1 Cyanobacteria bacterium UBA8803
ACCTCTTTCAGGGTGATTTGAGAACCATCCTCACGAGCTGTCAGAACCAACGCTTCGTATTCTGCTGGTGTTTGGAGCCGTCCCAGAGTGCGGACGGAGTATTCCGAGGTTTGTCCTTCAACGATACCGCTAGGAATCTCTACATTTTCTCGCTGTAGAGCCTGTTCAACATCCAAAACCGTTAAGTTGCGAGCAGCCAACTTTTGAGGGTCGATCCACAAGCGCATAGCATAGCGCCGTTCCCCGCCAATGAAAATGCTGCTCACCCCCGGTACAGTTTCCAGAGCATTCTTGACTAAGCGATCGGCATAGTCACTAATCTCTAAGGGAGAGAATTTTTCCCCGTAGAGAGCAAACCAAATAATAGGAGAGGCATCTGCCGATTCTTTACTAACGATCGGTGCTTCGACATCATCGGGCAGGTTACCTACAGCGCGAGACACCCGATCTCGGACATCCTGGGCGGCTACTTCGAGATCGACATTCAAGTTAAATTGAACGGTAATCGCACTGACAGATTGCCGACTTTCCGAATTCAGACTTTTAATCCCTTCAACCCCATTAATTTGTTCCTCCAGAATTTCCGTAACCTCAGTTTCCACCACTTGGGGATTAGCACCGGGATAAACAGTGTTGACACTTACTACGGGAGGATCAATGCTGGGATACTCCTGCACGGGCAACCGGGTATAACCCACCAGTCCGATCAGAATGATTACCAGGGAGCAAACCGAAGCAAAAACAGGGCGTCTGATGAAGAAGTGGGTAAAC